>JAZODZ010000088.1:0-5429 GCA_045597285.1 Myxococcota bacterium | reverse complement strand
TTCATTGGGTACGAAGGAGGCCGTCCAACCATCTGGGGAGAAACAGCCCGCACGTTGACAGGAACAGGACCACCGGGCGGATAATTACCGGGAGCCTGCGGGCCGCCCTGAGGTCCGCGTTGCGGCGGGGCACTGACAAGCATCGGCTGCGAAATATTGCGAGGACCTGGCTGCACATTCTGAACGCCAGGACGGGAGACTGCCTGCGCAGGCTGAGACTGAGCCCCGTCATCCTCCACACCGACGCACACCACAGTGACGTTGTCCTTTCCGCCAGCCTTCAGGGCTAAACCAATCAGGGCATTGCTTGCCTCCGTGAGGTTCGGAGCGTTTGTGATTGCCTGGCAAATCTGTGCATCGGAGACGATATCGCTCAGACCGTCAGAACACATCATGTAGATGTCGCCCTTTTCACGCGGGACTTCCTTCACGTCGACATCGACATTTTCCTTCAAGCCGATGGCGCGGAAAATCATATTCTTTTTCGAGAACGTCGCCGCGTCCTCGGGCTTGAGTTCGCCGGTATCGAGAAGGTGGTTCAAAAGGGAATGGTCACGGCTCATCTGCACGATCTGCCCCTTGCGGACGCGATAGATTCTCGAGTCGCCGACGTGCGCAAGAATCAGCCCGTGCGGCGCATTCAGAATTGCCGTCACGGTCGTGCCCATGCCTTCCATCGATCGTTCCTTGCACGACTGGATGTACACTCGCTCATTCGCAAACTTGATTGCGTTGATGAGCATATTCGCCTCAAAGCTGACAGCCGGATTCTTAAAGGTCATCTCAAACCCCGGCTGATGCGAGATCTCGCATATAAACTTTGCAATATTGCTGACGCACATGGCGGATGCGACCTGCCCGGAGGCATGTCCACCCATGCCATCGGCAAGAACAAAAAGCCCATGGCCTGGCACCATGATAAAATTATCTTCGTTATTGGTACGTTTTAAACCAACGTCTGTCTTTCCAGCATAAGCCAGCCGACCAGCCATCTTAACCCCCAAGTTTCTTACTCTTTAATTGGACTCAGTGCGGAATTGAAACCTCAATCGTGTACTCCGACTCATAGGCATCGCAGTATATCTTCAGATAGTAGTGACCGTTCACTGCATCGAATTCCTGGATATTGCGAGCCCCGGGACGGAACGGCAACTTGTACATTTCCTCGCCTGTCGGCTTCACGATAACAACTGTCCCCATCGCCTGAGGCTGATCGAATGCGAACGTGACTGCAATACGTGTCTCAGCTGGAACAGAAAAGTACTTCCAGTCTGTTTTGTCGCCGTCTATGCACGTCACGAAATCGAGAACGAGGTCATCCAGCTTTATCTCCATGGCACCGAGACGATCGCGATCGTCGCCTGATTTGCTTTCAGGCCCCATCTTCCCACATCCGGACAAACAGAGGCCCGTAAGGAATGTCATCAACAGAGCTGCAATCAATTTCCGTTTCATAATTATCCTTGCATGGCAGAAAATAAATTAAGCCGTTTAATATATACATTGTGAAGCCGCGTTTGGTCAAGCATTCTGCCGCCCGACAGAAAGGGAAACTATATGTAACTATTCAGCCCCAAACAGGATTTCTGAATTACGTGATTTGTGTCGAAACCAGGCAACAGGCATAGGCAGTAGGCAGGAGGCAGGAGGCAGGAGGCAGGAGGCAGGAGGCTGTAGGCTGTAGGCAGGAGGCTGTAGGCTGTAGGCAGTAGGCTGTAGGCTGTAGGCAGGAGGCAGGAGGCAACAGGCAGTAGGCTGTAGGCTGTAGGCTGTAGGCTGTAGGTCACAATATTTGAGCTTGTTGTTTTTTAGTAAGTTCTCTCTGCCCTCTAAAATGCGTTGAGAAAGACATCGTCTCCATTGGCGAGACGTCCGCGTCCACAATTCGGCCTGAACAGCAACATTTCATGAGTCGTCGAGCGTATGCACATAGCGCGGCGGGGCGTATGCCAATAGCCCCGCCCCCATGCGGCGTATCGACGCAAGTCGATAGCCGCATCCCGTAAAAAAATAATCGCAACGACGAAATCGAGATTTGCAGCCCTGTGCGGAACACGGTTAAAACGACATGACACTCAATTTCAAAATTGCTTGCACCTCAATTTGAAAACGATTATTTTCTTTTGGCGTAGCGATAGAAGCAAAAATTTTAGGCTTCATTGCAGCCAGGGCATGGAAGCCTTGTTGAATCACGGTCGATTCAGGGTTCTATGAAGCTTGGGGAAAGGCGGACTGTTTTGTCTTTTCCGCGGCATATTTTTTATAAACTCGCACTTATCTCACACACCCCGGACGCTGTTAAGCTCACGAAACGGAATTTGGGGATCCCATGGAGGTTTAGGGAATGATGATGTTGGATGAAGTTGAAAGCGGAGCCTGCATAAAGGTGATAGGTATTGGCGGCGGTGGCGGAAACGCCGTCAATTCGATGATTGAAGCTGGCGTGGAAGGCGTCCAGTTCATAGTTGCGAATACGGACAAGCAAGCGCTTTCCAAGAATCAGGCGGAAATTCGCATACAGATTGGCGAGCAGCGCACACACGGTCTCGGTGCAGGAGCACAGCCTGCCGTTGGCGAGGCGGCGGCAACCGAATCCGCGAGCATCATCCAGGAACAATTGAAGGGCGCAGACATGGTCTTCATCACTGCCGGCATGGGTGGCGGAACCGGAACCGGCGCTGCCCCCATTATTGCGGGCATTGCAAAGCAACTAGGTGCCCTTACCATCGGCGTCGTGACAAAACCGTTTGCTTTCGAAGGCAAAAAACGCCGTCGTCAAGCCGAAATGGGTATCGAAAACCTGCGCAAAAACGTCGACACACTCATCACGATTCCAAACCAGCGCCTGCTTCAGATTTCAGGCGAAGAGCTCCCCATTCTCGATGCCTTCCGTCAGGCAGACAGCGTCCTCGTCGATGCAGTCCGTTCGATCAGCGATCTCATCACGCATTCCGGCTATATCAACACGGACTTTGCCGATGTCAAGACCGTCATGCAGAACAAGGGGCTTGCCCTTATGGGAACCGGCTATGGCGAAGGTCCGAACCGTGCCCTTGATGCGGCAGAAGCAGCCATTTCCTCCCCGCTTCTCGACGACATCACGCTCAGCGGTGCCACGGACATCCTGCTCAACATCACGGCCCCACGCAACGCGACGCTGCACGAAATCAGCGAGGCAGCCTCGAGAATCGAGGAAGACGCGTCCGATGACGTTCATCTCATCTGGGGACATGTCATCAACGATGACGAAACATGCGAGCAGATTAAGATCACGATTATTGCGACCGGATTCGGACAGGCCGAAGCCAATGCCGAGGATTCCCCCTATCAAAGCTCCTCCGCAAATCCGCAGTTCCTCGGCATGAACAACTACGAAAGCGGCCCCGGCTTCATGTCGCAGTCCCGACTTCCCGCCATTTCCATGTCCATGCCCGCGCAATCCTCAACCAAACTCGTGGCACAGGCCCCGAATTATCAGGAACAGCAGCGTTCTCCCTATGCCGACAGCATGAGTTCCGGAAGCATGGAAATCGCAAACAACCTCCAGAAAATTCAGACCGAATCCGATCGCATTTATTCCAATGAAGCGAACCGCGGCTTTACCAACGAAACGAGACGTTCATCTTACGCTCCGACCGGCAACACGGCTTTTGCACAGACAGCAAACAACACTTACGCCCCGGTAGCCGGAAATACTGCCGCTCCGTCCCAAAGCGCCCCGGACTATGCCTCAATTCCAGACATTTTTGCACAGGTCAAAAACAACGAAAGAAACAATCCTGCGACGGCTCAGAAATCACGCGTCAACACCGATCTCAGCGATGAACTGAACGAAGACCTGCTCGCCAGCGAGCCTTCATACGTCCGCAGACAAAACAAAAATAAATCTTTCCTGGATTAAGACTTTTCAGCTCAAAGCCGTTCAGCCCGCGCTGGACGGCTTATTTTTTGCCATGACAAATCTCAACGCCTTTAAAATAATCCTCGTCGAGCCCCAAAATCCAATCAACGTCGGAACCGTGATACGCGCCATGAAAAACATGGGGCTTTCGCGGCTGGCACTCGTTCATCCGGCCCCCATGGCCCTCGAGAGAACGCAGATTTCCGCGCACCACACCGAAGACATGCTTGAAAAAATCGAGATTTACGACACGCTTGACGATGCCCTTCTCGATGTCCATGAATCGTTCGGCTTCAGCGCAAGGAAAAGAACACAGACATGGGCCTCGCTTGAAATGGAGAACGCAGTCGAACGGAGTCTTGGCCTCGCAAGCCAGGGCCAGAACATCGCCTTCGTTTTTGGCCGCGAACAAACCGGACTGACGAACGAAGAATTGGCGAGATGCAGCTGTCTCGTCCACATCAGCACGAGCGAGTATTCCAGCCTAAACCTGGCTCAGGCCGTTTTACTGGCAGGCTATTCCCTGCATAGGCAAACCACACTGGATCCCGAACACCGTTCAACCGAAATGCCGCAACTCAACAATCATGCGCCGGGTTCACGTCCTGCCACGCAGGACGAACGAATCCGCCTGATGAAAACGCTCGAAGATGCACTCGTCGACATCGGCTATTTCAAGTCGCCCGATCCCAACACGACCATCCACAGAGTCTTGAATATTCTCAACCGTGCGGAACTCCACAATGACGAGTACCAGCTTCTCATGGGAATATTTAAAGAGTTTTTAAACTATCCGGGGCTGATTGCACGCGGCGTCACGCCAAAACGACTTCGTCCAGCCAAATCCTTTGGCGAAGACAAAAGCGACAGCAGGCAATAGGCCTCTTTTTTGTGGAGCACGCCTATTGACATACGGCGTGCCGCGCTATTGCATACGCGCGGCTTCTTTTGGAAAGGGCGAGCTATTTCATACGCTCGCCTGGCGTCGCTATGGCACGCCATACGCGCCGCCTTTTCTCATTTGCCATGACTCAAATTGATTCGCCGCACAGGCGTTACCATGACCTCAGCCGGATGCTCAGCGGAGTCGTCCTCATACCTTTTTCCGACACTCCCGACGATGCGGCTGATAGATTTTTCATTCGCGATATCGATGGTGCCGGTCTCTTTTGCCACAAGTGGTCTGTTCAGAATATCGCCGACACGTTTCTCGAAGCCGGTTGTTTTAGGCATTGGCAAGACATAGGTTTTTCAAAGCTCTGGATCGAGCTACCCGAACCGGTTTGCCCTGAACGGTTCGATCTCGAAGTCTGGACGAATCTCGGCGAACACTCCGAACTCCTGATGCAGCTCACGGTCTGGCTCGAATACACGCATATCGATCGCTTGAATGCGTCTTTTCCTTCGTTCAGTGTCGAGCATCTCAGATTGCAGGCACCCGGGCTTCCCGTCACGCGAAGGCTCTTGCCGGGGCAGGAATTCGCTTCGAGCGGAATGCTTAGGCGGATGTTTGGCATCCTGCAAAAAT
>JAZODZ010000087.1:0-7103 GCA_045597285.1 Myxococcota bacterium | reverse complement strand
TTCGATTGCTGCGGAGCGTCATTTGTCTTCGCACTGCTCTGACTCTGCTGCTGCTGAGCTGCTGTGCCGCCACCAGAAACCAGATTCAGATCGCTCAGGTTTACCCAGCTCACGATTTCTTTCAAAAGAGCTTTGCCGTTGCCCATTTCCTGGACTGTATAAGTGTTGTTTTTCACCCAGCCAGGAATCGTCTGACCTGTCGAATATCTGGAACCCGTGACTTTGACTTTTGAACCCACAACGATGGATGAACCACCTGTCGATCCTTTCGTCTCCGTGCTACCACCCGTACTCCCGGAGGTCTTCGTGCCCGAATCAGGAATCGTCAGCTTCTGACCTACCTGGATCAGGTTCGGATTCGAAATGTTGTTCAATTTCGCCAGTTCCTGATAACCGCCTTTCACATTGTACTTGTTCGCAATCGCACCAAGGGTGTCACCCGACTTCACAACATAAGTACTCATAATGGATCCCTCCATTGTGTTGACCCCGAATTCACCTACATAGGCGAAAATCCAAGCCAAATTTTCTTTCTTCATTATCATTAAATTAAAAGCCTCTGTAAAGTTTTTTTGAACTATTTTTTTATTAATATTTTTCTTATTTTACCTACATTTCCTACATCTTATCCCACTTATCGAGGGACACTACTCTGGGCCTTTGCATCAACTCGCAGGGGGGATTATATTCGTATATATAATCAACTATATCGCGCCATATTGCGAATGCGACATCTAGATCGTCAAAACGGCCGCTGCGTTTAATCTCATTTAATCTCAGTTGTTATTGCACTCCCCAAAACGGGAGTGCAGTGGCCTACTGCCTCATTCATACCATTTCTGACGCCGTTTCATCTTGAAAAGCATCGGATTTATCTGAAGTCTTTTTCGGGTTGAACGCGCACGCACGTGCCACACGCACAAAACAACCATCCACGACATGAGAATGACAAACGCGATCACGATCAAGACCTTCTGCCCAGGCGCGAATAGAATCAGTCCTATCAGAAGAACGGACAACACGAACGAAAGGCAAATCCGTGTCGTCAAACCATTGACGATATCGACGAGCGGTGCCGATGCTGACGGCTGCATTCGAATCGCAAGGCCATCGTGTTCGAGATCCTGCATGATCTGCGTCACGTGTGATGGTGCCGTTTGCACGATTTCCGAAAGATTCAGCCCGGTCTGAAACACGATGTTCATCATGTCATCTTTCTTGAGCAAATCCTGAATGAGCTTTTGCGAAAACCCTGTCAATGCCGCCACGATGTCGAAATCGGGTTCCAGATACTGGATGATGCCTTCGATGTTGATCAGGGCGCGAACCGCCGACGTATATTCCGCCGGAATCTGAACCGCGAACTTCTGCCCTGCCGCCACGAATTCGTTTGCAAACGAAGCGACATCGATATCTTTTAGCGAATCGAGGTAATAGCGCGAAAGGATATTTGATATCTCCGACTCGAGTTCCGTTAATACGACGCGCTTTGTCGGATGTCCTAGCGTCAGCAGCGTTCGCGCTATCACGGCGCTATCTCCCAGATGCACTGCCAGAACTAACCGCGTAAACAGCGACCTCTGGCTCGCCGTGAACCGTCCCACCAGGCCAAAATCCAATAACCCTATTCGGTTATCCGGCGTGGCAAACACATTGCCCGGATGGGGATCGCCGTGAAATACACCCTGCCGGAAAACCATGTCGAACGCGATATCCAAAATCGTTTCCGCCATTTTGTGCGCTTCCGGCGTCGATGGCGCAACCGTCGTGATCTTCTGTCCCTCGATTTCGCGCATCACGAGGATGTTATGCCGCGAAATGTCCTTTATCGGTTCCGGGAACACGAGCATCGGATTGTCGCCGTATTTTCCCATAAAATACTCGATATTCTCTCGCTCGTGGCAGAAATCCAGTTCCGATACGATCGATTGCTCAAACTCGCGAATCAGCCCGGGAAGGTTGAAATAGGCAATTTCTTCGATCGTGTAATCGAATGCCCGTGCGATGAGGTTCAGAATATCGATATCGCTGCGAATCAACGGCAGCAGCTTCGGCCGCTGCACCTTGATGACGACGTGTGTGCCGTCTTTTAATACCGCTCTGTGCGCCTGCGCGATCGAGGCCGACCCCAATGGCGTCTCGATCACTTCCGAAAACACGTCGTGATAATCGCCATACGCCTCATTTAAGATCGACTCGATGAGATCGAACGGCATTTGGGGCGATGAATCCTGCAACTTGGCGAGTTCGGCGATGATATTGGGCGGCAAAAGGTCATAGCGCGTCGAAAGCATCTGACCGAATTTGATGTATGTCGTGCCGAGCTCTTCAATCGCTGCACGAAGATTGGTGGCCATGTCATCGGGCTGTTCGCGGAACTTTTCCAGAATGTCGTTCGACGACGCCACATCCCCCGAAAGTCCCGACTTTATCACGCGAACGAGATTGCCAAACCCAAACTTCCTCATCACATTGGCAATCTGTGCCATCCGCTGCATATCGTGAATGACGACACCAAAACTCGATATCGATTCCTTATTGCCCATCACCGCTCGTTGTTTAGCCAAACATAAAACAAGGGCGAGTTCCCGCTTGAACTCGCCCATCACAAGAAGCCCTCCAGTGAGCCAGGGAAAGACTCGAGGGTTCTATAAGATGAAATTACGAACCACGCTTTTTCGCAATGGCATCCGCTTTCTCGAGAATGTCATCGCAACCGTTCGACTCAAAAAGATTACTCCAGGATTTGGTGGCTTGCTCGCGTGAATTGGCTGGATCGGACGTGCATTCAGCAATTTGATCGGTCAGTTTATTGAGAAGGAGAAATGCCGCCAGATAGTAACCGGAATTGTCGAAATTTTTGGTGAGCTTATCGACATTGTTACCGGCCTTTTGCAAACTCGATTTGTAATCATCGCAGGCAGTCTTCAATTTGGGATTATCGTGAGCCTTTCCGTCTGAAAAGCTGATGATCTCTGAACACTTACTCTTCGGATTAAGATTCGTATAAATATCTTCGACTTGTTCGAAAATATCGGGTTTGTCGTTTTCATTTTCGCCTTCATCCGAACACGCGGCAAAAGACAGGCCGCAGGCAATGAGAATGGAACCGACAGCCGCTAGCTTAAATCTATTCATTATGTTCTCCTTGAGATCGACTCTATTTCGGTTTGTGCATTAAGGGTTCGCCGTCAATCGACAGGCATAACTTGCCCATTATAGAATATTTCCGCAGTCTAAAAAAGATTTAACCCCAAAAAAGTGCTACGCACCCAAAAACGCGCCGTATGAAATAGGCGCGGTCGTGCGGCGTATGCCAATAGCCGCACCCCAAAACAAAAAATAATTCACACGGTAACTTGCTATCTGAATTTCGTGCTTAGTAATGCGCTGTCTCTTTTTTGGAGTTCTTTTACACGCATTCAATAAGGCATAAAATCATGGCAATTATCGGTATTGACCTCGGCACAACCAATTCAGTTCTCAGTATTTTTGAAGGCGGCAAACCCGTCGTCATTGCAAACGCGGAAGGCAGCAGAACGACCCCAAGCGTCGTCGCTTATAGCGAGACCGAAGGCACGCTCGTCGGCGACATGGCACGCCGTCAGAGCCTCGTCAATCCAAAGGGAACCATCTATTCCATCAAGCGCTTCATGGGCAAACGATACGACGAAGTGCCCGAAAGCGACAGAAAGAGCGTTCCTTACGAGACTTGCGACCAGCTCAACGGCGACCTCGGCGTCCGCATTAACGGCAAGATTTACAGCCCGAGCGAGATTTCTGCGCAAATCCTGTCCAAATTCAAGACGTGCGCGGAACAGTACCTCGGACAGCCGGTCAAGGAAGCCGTCATTACCGTCCCCGCTTACTTCAACGACGCACAGCGCCGCGCCACACAGGTCGCCGGTGAAATCGCCGGCCTCAACGTCCGCCGCATTATCAACGAACCGACGGCCGCCGCGCTCGCCTATGGCGTCGACGAAAACAAGGAAGAAAAGATTGCGATTTACGACTTCGGCGGCGGCACGTTCGATATTTCCATCCTCGAACTCGGCGGCGGCGTCATCGAAGTCCTTTCGACAAACGGCGACTCGCACCTCGGCGGCGACGACATCGACCAGGCCATCGTCAACTGGCTTCTCAATGCGTTCCAGATGGAAACCGGCATGGACGTCCACAACGACGCCATGATTATCCAGCGCGTCCGCGAAGCCGCAGAAAAAGCCAAGATGGAACTCTCCTCGATGGTTCAGACAGAAATCTATCTGCCCTTCCTCACGGCAGATGCCTCCGGCCCGAAACACCTCAAAAAATCGCTGTCACGCGCCGAACTCGAACAGCTCATGAAGCCGCTCGTTCAGAAAACGCTCGACTGCTGCAAACGCGCTTTCGACGATGCCGGCCTCAAACCGAGCGATGTTTCGCAGGTTCTTCTCGTCGGCGGTTCCACACGTATTCCTCTCGTCCAGAGCGAAGTCGAACGATACTTTGGCCGCGCTCCCAACCACAGCCTCAACCCCGATGAAGTCGTCGCGATTGGTGCCGGTATCCAGGGCGGTGTGCTCGCCGGTGATGTCCACGACATCCTGCTGCTCGATGTCACGCCGCTGACACTCGGTGTCGAAGCCAACGGCGGCCTCATGATCCCGCTCATCGAACGCAACACCACGATCCCGGCCAAGAAGACAAAACTCTTCAGCACCACCGTCGACAACCAGGAAAGCGTCACGATTAACGTCTATCAGGGCGAACGCAAATTCGCCAACGAGAACCGTTTCCTCGGCCAGTTCGAACTCAGCGGTATTGAACCCGCACCGCGTGCCGTCCCGCAAATCGAAGTCTGTTTCGACATCGATGCCAACGGCGTCATCCGCGTTTCGGCAACGAACAAGAAGACCAACAAAGAAGAATCGCTCGTGCTCATGGGGGCCGGCGGCCTCAGCGACGAAGAAATCCGACATGCCGTCGAAGATGCCGAAGCCGCACGCGAAGCCGATGAAGCCCGCAAAGCCAAAGTCGTCGCCAGAAACAAAGTTCAGGGCCTCGATTTCAGCATTGCCAGAATGATGCGCGAACAATCCGCACTCGCCAGCGACACGCTTATCGCAGATTCCAAAGCCATCCTCGAAAAAGCCGACGCCATCCTCGTCAATGATGATGCCACGACTGATGCCTTCGAAGCCATGGCTTCCGAACTCTCCACGATTAGCTGCCAGTGGCATGAACTCATTTATGCCAAAGAAAAAGAAGACCGCGAACGCGAAGAAGCCGAAAAAGCCGCACAGCAGCAACAACAGCAGCCCGGCCCCGACGCACAGGCGTAATTCTCGCTTTATTATCCACACTTTGTGATATTCTTGAGGGGAAGTCGATCGGCTTCCCCTCTTTTTTATCGCAACGGCTAATTCGGGTACTTTCATGGCGGCCAAACAATACGAGCACTTTTTCTCATCCTTCAACTTCAAAATCGTCGCATCGATGGTGCTCATTGCTGTCGTCCCGGTCGTCGCATCGCTCGTCATCTTCGATAGAATCGCCAATTTTAATCAGGATTTGCAGGAACAGGCACTCGAAAGCATCGAGGAAGTTTCCGATATTTACAAGGCTTGGGTCAAATCCGAATCCGCCCGCATCGAACTGCTCAGGAACAACATCGAGCACGGCACGAATGGCCTTATCATCCGTCATAACATCGACCGCGTCAGCGATATCCGCATGAATCAGGCATTCAAGGACGATCTCCAGGCCCTGTTCGATCGCTATACAAAGGATGAAACGATCGCAAGCGTGCGCCTGACTATCAACATGCAGCCTATCGTCAAATCGAACCAGTTCAAGGATATGCGGCAGCGCTACAAGTTCCAGGCCGCCGTGATCCCCATCACGCTTCGGTCGCGTTCCGGCGTCGTCCTTCCCGTCGAAGACACCCTCGAAGATGAAAGCGTGCCCATGCTCGTCGCCTCGCCTGTCGATGACGATGAGGAAGAAAATACCTTTATTTCAAGCCTCCCGGACGACGTGACGAAGATTGGCCCCGGTCCCGTCTCGCAACGCGGCGTGCAACTCGTCATTCTGTTTGCAGTCAACCAGACGCGGGCCGAACATTACCAGCAACTCGGCGAAAAGAAATACCTCCACGGTACCATTTCGGCCATCGAACGCGAGAACGAAACGGGCATGACATCCGTCTACCGCATCGTTTTCTATACCATGGTCGCCATCGTTTTCCTGCTCGTGATCATCTGCGCCATCGCCATCACGGTGCCCATGAGCCGCCGCATCCAGGATCTGAGCAAGGCAACGCTCAAACTCGCCGATGGCGATCTCAACGCCAAAGTCAAGGTCAGCGGCAACGATCAAATCGCTTTCCTCATGGGCCAGTTCAACTCGATGGTCGACGAAATCAACACGGCACAGGAATCCAAGGCATACATCGAACGCATGCAAGCGTGGCAGGAAGTTGCTCGTCGGCTCGCACACGAAATCAAGAATCCCCTTACGCCCATCGTCCTGGCCGTTCAGCAGCTCGACAAAAAATTCGACGATTACATCGACAATCCCCCCAAATATCGGAAATTGCTTACGAACGCCGTCGAAATTGTCACCGAAGAAACCGAAACGCTTCGCAAGCTCGTCCGCAATTTCAGCGAGTTCGCGCGTATGCCCATTCCCGAAAAGAAGGAGACGAAATTCTATGAATTTATCGAGCAGACCGTGCAGCAGAACCCGCAGTTTATGGAAGAGGCCAAGCGCGTCACGGTTCACCCGGCCGACGATCAGGTCAAGGATATCCTCGTCGATATCGACAACGAACTCATGCGCCGCGTCATCGTGAACATCGTGCGAAATGGCATCGAAGCCTCGCGCAATGCGCACTTCGAGCCCGAAATTGACATCCATGTCGAGGCGCAGCAAGGCGACAGCAAACACAAGGTGTGCCTGCGCATCATCGACAACGGCCCCGGTCTGACGGACGAGCAGAAATCCAAGCTGTTCATGCCCTATTTCACGACAAAATCCGACGGAACCGGACTCGGCCTTTCGATTGTCCGCAAAATTGTTGAGGATCACAACGGACGCATCTCTCTACACGATCGCGACGA
>JAZODZ010000086.1:0-1682 GCA_045597285.1 Myxococcota bacterium | reverse complement strand
CGGTTTTAATGACGGTTTCGAGGACGGCCGTTTTTTCGTCATCGGTCATCGTCGCGGCTTCGCCGGTCGTGGCACAGGCAACAATGCCGTCGATATCGTGAGTGCAGAGAAATTCAACATGCCGCGTGAGCGCGTCGAGAGCGAGGTCGCCGTTGGCCAGAAAGGGCGTCGGAATGGCCGCCCAGGCCCCGCACCAGGATTTATAGTTCATAATCATTCCCGTTCGTCAGAAGTGACCGAACAGACGCCAAGGCAACGGACGACACGCGAAAGCACACTGGGCGTGACTCTCCCTTTTATCGTCGAACTCGAAATCTGCTCGATATCAAATAAACCGGCATTCTGGAGATTCACGATGATCGGTTCGGCTGATTCCGTGTCGCTGATTCGAATCACGACACCACGGGTCTGTTCAGGCTCGACCGTGCGCATCCATTGTAACAACGAAATGGAAAGACCATCCTGCAAACGTGTCGGCATCATAACAACCTCCGAAAAGCCCATAAGCGGTCTACATTCAGACCACGAACTATCGATTTTATCACTGAAACCGCCATTGCGCAACGTACATAGATTAATCGTCATATTTACACTGTGTTTTCTCTACCGTCTTTAACGGTTTGTCCTTCGCCATCTGTTCGACATTCGAACCGGTAAACATATCTTCCGATCGAATAACCGGTACAACCCATGAACTGGGATAATGACTGAAATTATCAGCTTCAAGAAACATAGAATAAATGTCGCATACTTTCGTGATATCCCACTTGTCCAACGGCTGATCGAATGATTTAGCGCTCCAAAACATCCCGCTCATATCCGTGACATTCGACGTGTTCCACGCTTCCAAAGGCTGATTAAACGACGTGGCCCCCCAAAACATCAGATTCATCCTCGTGACTTTCGATGTATCCCACTTTTCCAACGGCTGATTAAAGGAAATCGCCTCCGTGAACATCGAACTCATCGCAGTGACATTCGACGTGTCCCAGGCTTCCAACGGCTGGTTAAAGGAAGTGGCATCAAAAAACATCCCGCTCATATCCGTGACTTTCGACGTATTCCATTTTTCCAACGGCTGATTGAACGAACTGGCCTTCCCAAACAAGCCTAACATATTCGTAACATTTGACGTATCCCACGTTTCCACCGGCTGATTGAACTCGGCTGCACCATAAAACATCTCGCTCATATCCGTGACTTTGCTGAGATTTGGCGCCTGTTCAGGAACGCGAATGAGTTTTTCGCACCACGCGGCAAAAGCATTCATGCTTTTCCATTCGACATTGTCCCAGCTGTCGACGGATTCCACGGCAAGCTCATTATCCAGCCCTTTCGTGTCGTCACTGCGATCGCACAGCCTTATGGCAGGAAACTCGCCACGCATCGACACCTGATGCCGCCCAGTGTGTCGTTTGATATCGCATTGCGAGGATTTATCCAAAGCCTTTTGTTCGTATTCACCGTCGCCATCGCAATCCAAATCATAGTGAACGGGATATTTTCCATCCAAATCGTTGACAATTATCGCAATTTCCAGATGATCTTCGTTTGTACCAACGTCAGCATCTATGTCGGAGTTTATGGTGAATTTGAAAACGCCCTTCTCAATGCTGTTGGCAGATGCAGAATCCCCTTTATTTTCAACATTTAAAACTTCCAAGTCGGAGGCCAAGCGGTCT
>JAZODZ010000085.1:0-4368 GCA_045597285.1 Myxococcota bacterium | reverse complement strand
CCAAGCCTAAGGTTAAAGATATTTTAGAAAAAAAAGTCGATGAAAAATATACCTTAAGTGACAAGTTATGGCAGTATTTACAGGCTTATGCAGACAAACATCGTATGGCTGGAAATGGTTTCGGTTTTGGTATTGCGCCTTTGGATGGTATAACACGAACCATGAGTGCGAGATATTACAAGGATGGTTCAGAAATTCTTATAGAAAGTAAACGAGGAAACCCAAGACGTTTAACCCCCAGAGAGGCGGCCAGACTTCAAGGCTTTCCCGACTCTTTCGTCATCCCTGTATCTGATACACAGGCATATAAACAGTTTGGAAATTCTGTCGTTGTGCCGTTAATTGCAGATATGGCTCAACAAATATCAGGAAAGCTTGAACAGCTAGAGAAGGACTATAAATATGAAGAAAGGATATCTCAAAGAGTACTTTAAAGCAATTGTATCGAAGCGTCTCTCCCGTGTAGAAACACAACTAGAAACGAGCAATCAGCACGAATTTAATGCAACTACGCAATTAAGAAGAGTTTTCGGTGATGATGATCAAAAATTTCAGACAGATTTTTTATATATCTGTGATGATGAAGAAAGGATCAGACGCTCATCTGATTTTTTAACTTGGTATGATGCAAGAAGAAATCATCCAAGGCGAACAGAATATAGGCTATATTATCCTTCTTCTGAAGTGACATCGGCTGCACAAGATGGCGATTCATTATTTATATGTTTAAAGCAGGACGGTTCGATTCTTTGCATTATTGGAGAAAAAGAATCCACGATAACCAGTCAATTATATTGGCTATTTGGGTTGACTAATGTGGATAATCAACGTTTTATTGTAAGTGATGAATTCGATTATGATAGTGATAATCTCGAATACGCAGTAAGACGTATATTTGAGGCGTTAGATATTGAATATAAGTCAGATACAGACGACAGACTACTCAATAATTTAATCGATAAATTTGGTCAGGCATTTCCTAAAACGGCTGTTTTTTCTGAATATGCACGTTCGCTTGTTACTGATTTCAATCCTGTTGAAGATCCTGATAGCACATTATCCAATTGGTACGGCATGGAAGAAAGGCTATTTTATGTTTACGAAAGATATCTGATTCAGGATAGAGTTGAAAAAGGATTTGTTCACAATGGATTAATAGATGTTGATGACTTTATACAGTATTCATTGTCTGTTCAAAATCGTCGAAAATCTCGCGCTGGTTTATCTCTTGAGAATCATGTGTGCGCTCTGCTGGATGCTAATCATATATCATATGCTCATGGTAAATATACTGAAGGAAGATCTAAGCCCGATTTCATTTTCCCGAGCATTGATTCATACCGTGATCGTTCATATCCATTTGAGTATCTAACCATGCTTGGAGCAAAAACAACTTGCAAGGATAGATGGCGTCAAGTTCTTCCTGAGGCTGATAGAATTAAACATAAACATGTTTTGACTCTTGAACCAAGTATTTCTGAAAAGCAAACCGATGGTATGATTAAGGAAAATGTCCAGTTGGTTCTCCCTGCATCAATACACAATACCTATACACCGAAACAGCAAGGCTGGATATGGACGATGAAAGACTTCATCAATCTTGTACGTGATCGGCAACTGTATTATTTGAAACGCTGATCATTATGCCCGATACCCTCACTCCAACACAACGCTCTTATTGTATGAGCCGCATTCGCTCCAAAGACACCTCGATTGAGGTGTCTTTGCGTAAATTGCTGTGGCATGCAGGATATCGGTATCGCAAGAATTATGCGTTGCTTCCAGGGACGCCAGATATTGCCATGACAAAGCACAAGATCGCCATTTTTTGTGATGGTGAGTTCTTTCATGGGAAGAACTGGGAAGCTGGAGAACGTGAACATGTGGGACGTGGCAAACGAGGGGGTTTCTGGCAAAAGAAGATTGAACGTAATATGGCACGCGATAACGCTGTTGATCGGCAGCTTAGTGAACTCGGCTGGACGGTCATTCGTTTTTGGGGCAACGAAATCAAGAAGCATCCCGACTTCTGCTTGAAGGCTATCGAGGAGTGTATTATGGAGAAAACGGTGAATGCGTATGAGGTGTGGAGTTTTGATAAGGATGATGAATAATGAATCAAGTTGCCAGTTTTTACCAACTACATCAACACGTTTCGAATCTTATGAATCCCTCCCGCACGTCTGCGACAGACCAACCACACACTATGAAAAACCTTTCGCACGTCTGCGACAGACCAACCACACATTATGGAAAACCTCCCGCACGTCTGCGACAGACCAATCATACCTGCATAACAAAGGAGTACATATGCAAAACAAAATGATTCTGACGGAAAAAGATAGCGACTTGTTTTATGAGCTATGGTTTCCTGTTCTGGATTATGTGAATAAAAAATTCATTATCAATACATCCATTGGCAACATATCCACACAAGGACAGTACGATCCAAACGACATGTTTCCGATTGCCACCAAGCTCTGGGAAGATGCTGATGATATCATTGATGCATATCTACTGGATAAAGGCGACAGCCTTTGCATTGAACATCGCAATATTGTCGAAAGTTGGAAACATCGCATTAGTGGACAATTTATTCTGGAACGCCATTTGAAAAAAGGCTCTGTATTAATCTCGACAGATGGAAACAACAACGTTTATCTTGTAAAAGGCATTAAAACGAGTTTGGAAGATATGTTTTTTATGTTTCCGATTCCAATGTATTTATGGGCAACGCTGCTCCCATTCAAAAACGATATAATTTCAGACGGTCTTATCATGACTCCACCCCAAATCATATATTTTGGCGGTAATATCAAACGTGAGTTAAAGAATACATACATGAATGCCAAAAATACAGGTAAAATCATTACGAGCCTTTGACATACCTTCGAACAGCTTACCTAGCATAAACGAATTAAAATGACTTTACGTATTTCCGAAAATGGAAACACACTAACCGATATTCACTTCGTTAATATCGACGTTCTCAGCGCTCCTCAGCGCTACCCTATTCGCCATATTAGCGGACAATTTTTAACAGGATTACGTCGATGTCCCTCCCCGTTTTCAATCGCATCCACACTTCGTGGTGCAATTCAGAGATACACGGCATCACCTGACTCACCCGATTCTGTACATCTGAAATTACTTCATATTCACGCCAGTTAAGCATAGCCAACAGTTATCACAGTTTTCGTGCTGATATACAAAACACCAAGGAGAAAAAATATGTTAAAAGTCGTATTTATGGGGTCGCCGGAATTCGCGGTTCCGACGCTCGAAGCTCTGATTGCCCATCCCGAAATCGAAGTGTGCGCTGCGGTCTCGCAGCCCGACAAGCCGGCAGGACGCGGCCGGCAGCTCATGCCGCCTGCCGTCAAGGTTTGCGCACTCAAGCACGGCATTCCCTGTTATCAGCCCGAAAAGCTCAAAACCCAGGAAATGTACGACATTCTGACAGCGATCCAGCCGGATTTCTTCGTCACGATTGCATACGGCAAGATTCTGCGGCAGTCTTTTCTCGACATTCCGCGGATTGCACCGCTCAACCTTCATGCATCGCTGCTGCCCAAATACCGCGGTGCGGCACCAGTCCAGTGGTCGATTATCAACGGCGAAAAAGAAACCGGCGTCTGCCTGATGAAAATGGACGCGGGCATGGATACCGGCCCGGTCTACACACGGCGCGTGACCCCCATCGCGGCAGACGAGACGCCGGACACCTTGTTTGAACGATTGTCCAGCATTTCCGCCGAAATCCTTATCGACAACATCTTCGACATCGCATCGGGCAAGCTGACGCCCGCGGCGCAGGAAGGCGAACCGACGGCGGCCCCCATGCTTCAGAAATCGCTCGGTGCCATTACATTTGACCAAAATGCCTCATCCCTCGATTCCCTCTGTCGCGGCATTGCCCCCTGGCCCACGGCTTTTGCTTCCTTCAAAGGCAAACGGCTCGCCATTCGCATGACGCACGTCATTCCCGGAACCACGTCTGAAGCCCCGGGCACGATTCTCGGCCTCGATTCGGAATCGAAAGCCATCTGTGTGGCATGTGCCAACGGCATCCTCGGGATCGACGAAATCCAGCTCGAAGGGAAAAAGAAGATGGATGGCGAAAGTTTTTATAATGGCTACCGACCCAAGGGGATCGTATTGGAATCGATGGCGGAAAAAGAATAGATTTTTTTATATGTGCCGCCTATCTGCGATACGGCGGCAATGGCGCGGCTATCGGTCGATACGCCGCGCTTTTTTTATATTTATATGTTCGCCGCCTATCTGCGATACGGCGGCGAATGGCGCGGCTATCGGCGTTGCCGATACGCCGCGCCAGCGAGCCGTAGGGGCGCGGTCGTAGACCCG
>JAZODZ010000084.1:0-4912 GCA_045597285.1 Myxococcota bacterium | reverse complement strand
ATTTGGTTTGATTGTCTTTGCAAACGCATTGTTTGTTCTGACAGATTTCGCCTTTATCCACCGCACAAGCATTGTCGCAGCTGCCGCAATGATCATTCTGGGTTATATCTATACACTCATTGCCGCACAGTTGTTCGCTTTCCTTACATATTACAGGCTTGCATGTGCCTTCGACACATTGTTGACCATCGCCGCAGCTGTCGGCTGTACATGCCTTTTCTTTGCAGTCGGGAACGCCGTTGTGTGGCCTGATATCTTCGTCAGAGATGCCGCATCCGCATTGGCCGGGTTTTGTTTTGAGCGGATCCTGTGGGCACTCGTCGTTGCAGTCGGGAGTGCCGTCTTTATCGGAATCCATATCATCCGGCAGCTTCGCACCACATCCGCAAATGCCCGGTTCGATGCGGTTCGGATCGTCCGGACACCAGTCGTAATCCAGCGAGCAACCGGTAATTGCAAATAGTGCAAAACACGACAGCCAAACGTGTTTATGATTTGAATTGCTTTGATTGTTTTTAGTTTTCTTAAAAAGCGAGTATTTGGCAAAACTCGATTGACACGCCATGTTTTCTCCTAATCTATTCTGACATTAACCGTTATTTGTATTGCAATGCACATAAGATTGTGAAAACAAATAATTGTGCATAATTACCTATTCCATCGTATATAATTAAATTTGTCTCAGCGCAATCCATTTTATACCAAATAGTACATTTTTTACACGACGCGATCGTGGCACTTGCTGTCATTATTACTCTGCACAGAACGTCGTCGGCGTTTTTACGTGTAAGCCGATAGGCGGGTGGCGCTTGATTTCGTTGAACTCATTCTTTACTTTTAGCGAGCTTTTGCTAAAACCAGTCCAGACTGTATGTATCGGTCTGCATGGTGTAAATACTCAATTTTCTGGCATAGTGCTGATTTCTGGAGGTTAATCATGGTATTTCGCAAAGCATTGTTTGGTCTGTTATCGGGATTGCTGGCGTTTTCTGCCGTGTCATGTGACGGCGACAACGACGATGACAATGGTTCTGGGGGCGGCGTTCAGTCCGAACAATTCAAGAGCGTAAAATCCGCGATGTCTCGCGAGAAAGCGGTTGTGGACGACGCGCAGCTCGCTTCTTTTGTCGAGTCACAGTATGACCTGAACCTCGCCATTCTCCGCGAACCAGCTTCCAAATTTGAAAAGAATAACGCGATGATCTCGACGTTCAGCATTCAGCCGGCATTGGCGATGACGTGGGCAGGTGCCAGCGGCACGACAGCGGATGAGATGAAATCGGCCCTGCGTTTTGGCGATAATCCCCATAAAATGCTGAATTATCTCGATGCCCTCGTCATTTCCAAAAACAAAGAGGCTAGGGTTTCCGAGTATAATCCCGCCGATGCGGTCGAGATTCATACGGAAAACAATCTCTATCTCGCACCGGCCGAGAAATGGAGCGATACCTGGCTCAACACGCTCGCCGTGAATTATGGCGTCGGTATTTGGAGCACGGATTTCGCGAAGGATCCCGAGGCTGCCAGACTGCATATCAATGACGCCGTGAGCAAAAGCACGCACGAAAAGATTCAGGACTTGCTGCCCGAAGGCAGTCTAAAACCCAACACTGAAGCCGTCATTACCAATGCCGTGTATTTTAAGGCACCCTGGCGAGATCATTTTGATTTGATGAAAACCCCTGCCAGCTTTGTCAAACTCGATAATTCAGAAGTCGAAGTGAATTATATTCGCCATTCCGAGAAATATGGTTACGCCAAAGATGACAATTATATCGCAGTCAGCGTGCCGCTTCGCGATAATGATTTCGAGATCATGTTTATCATGCCCGAAGCTGGCAAATTTGATACAGTTCTTGCCTCTTTGAGCGGAAAAGATATTAATAAAATTATCAATAACATGAAACGGGAAGCCACTATCGACTTAATGATTCCAACTTATACATTTACGACTTCTGTTCAGTTGGGTGCCCCGCTCAAGGCATTGGGAATGCAGGCTGCTTTTGGAGCGCAGGCCGACTTCTCGGGCATGACAGGCGGACCTAACGGTTTATATATCAGCGAAATTTATCATAAAACTTTCATCGGTCTTGACGAAAAGGGTGTCGAAGCCGCAGCGGCCACAGCCGTTGTCATGGATAAAAATGGCGTCGCTTTCGATGTCGTTCCTGTCACGCTCGATCATCCATCTATCTTTGTTATTTATGAAAAAGAATCTCATACACCGCTGTTCTTTGGCCAACTGATGGATCCATCGAAACAATAGGCTTCACTTCCTCTGTCGGCTGTCCGGCGCGATAATTGGATTTCTTATCTGTTTTATATCATTTATTTATATAAGATTTCATTTATCGCGCCGCGCTCATAAAAAAGTTGCCGTGCGTATGCAATAGCACGGCACGGCTTGCGTATCGCCGCAAGGCGATAGCAGGCCGCACCCCAAAATTCACGGCCTTCGTGCGTCGATAACGCTGATTTCACTGTATTATTGCGGCGATTTCGGGTAGCTTAGACGCGTTTTTTCAGGTGTTTGCGTTTTGCAAAAACCTGGGGTTTCAATCACTTTTACACTTAGAGATGACAATGGCTGATAAAAAAAGCAATTACACATGGCGTTACTGTAAAATTGGCGGCGTGACCCGCGTCAAGATTGATTCAGGCAGGGATATCGAGCACCTCGGTAGCCTTGACCAGAAACTGTGGACCGTCCTGAGCTGCCCGGTTGCAGGCCTCGAGTTTGACGAAAAGACGCTCAAGCTGCTGGATACCAACAACGACGGCAAAATCCGCGTCAATGAAGTCATTGCGGCGGCCGAGTGGCTGACTTCCGTTGTGAAAAAATCCGACCTGATTCTGAAGCAGTACGACTCGATTAAGCTGGACGATTTCAACCAGGACAACGAGAACGGCAAGAAACTGCACGATTCTGCCAAACAGATTCTGAAGAATCTCGGACTCGACAAGGACGAGATTACGCTGGCCGAAGCGAGCGATTCCGTGGCGATTTTTGCGAAAACCGCGCTCAATGGCGACGGCGTGATTACCGAGCAGTCGACGGATGACGAGGCGCTGAAAGACCTGATTAAATCCGCCGTGGATACAGTGGGCGGTGTCGATGACCGCAGCGGCCTCAAGGGAATTAATACCGAGCTTCTCGACAAATTCTATGCCGCATGCGCCGATTACAAGGCCTGGAAAGATGCCGGCGTGGCCGATGTCTTTTCGTATGGCGACGACACGTCCGCTGCGCTCGATGCCTGCAATGCCGTGAAAGCCAAGATTGCCGACTATTTCATGCGCTGCAAACTCGCCGCGTTCCACACCGACAGCGCCACCGCGCTCGACGTTTCGGCCGCCCGAATCGGCGAAATCAGCGCAAAAGACCTCGCCGATTGCAACGACGAAATTTCGTCTTATCCGATTGCCCGCGTGACCGGGAAACCCGTGCTGACGCTCGACTTCGCGGGAATCAACCCCGCATGGCAGCCCGCGCTCGCCAAAGTGAAGGCCGCCGTCCTCGACAAGGAACTGCCCGGCGCGACCGAAATCACCGAGGAACAGTGGAACGCGATTCTGGCCAAATTCGACGCCTACACGGCATGGAATGCCAGTAAAAAAGGGGCCGAAGTCGAATCCCTCGGCCTCGACAAAATCACCAAGATACTCGCCGAAGACCGCAAAAACGACCTCGCCGATATCATCGCGAAAGATAAGGAACTCGAAGCCGAATCGGCCGCAATCGATGACGTCGAGAAATTCCTTCGTTATTATAAAAACTTCTTTAAACTGCTTAAAAACTTCGTCACGCTGACCGATTTCTATTCGCGTGACCAGAAGAATCTGCCCGTGTTCCAGGTTGGTACGCTTTATATCGATCAGCGTAGCACGGAACTTTGTATCAAAGTGGCCGATATGGGCAAGCAGGGTGAGGTGAGCGACCTCAGCGGTATGTACATTTTGTACTGCGATTGCAGTTCGAAAGCGCTGGGCAAAACCATGACGATCGCTGCCGTCTTGACCGATGGCGATATTGACAACATCCGCGTGGGCAAAAATGCTGTGTTCTATGATCGCGAAGGAAACGACTGGGACGCTGTTGTCACGAAGATTCTCGACAACCCGATCAGCGTTCGCCAGGCTTTCTGGGCACCTTATCGCAAGCTCGGCCGCCTGATTTCCGAACGCATCGACAAGGCCGCCGCCGAAAAGAGCTCGAAAGTGGACGCCGATATCGTTGACAAGGCGACGACGACCGAGATTCCGACGACCGACGAGGCTGCCGTTGCCGCCAAGGATAAGACAAACGTGAGCGGTTTCGACATCGCCAAGTTTGCCGGCATTTTTGCGGCCATCGGGCTCGCCATTGGCTTTATTCTCGATGCCTGCACGGCGTTGGCAAAAGGCGTCATGGCGCATTGGTACGTCGCGCCGGTGCTCATTATCCTCATTCTGGCGCTCGTTTCCGGCCCGTCGATGTTCATCGCATGGCGCAAGCTGCGCAAGCGCAACCTGGCACCGGTGCTCAACGCGAACGGCTGGGCCATCAACTCCCATATCCTCGTCAACATTCCGTTTGGCAAGACGTTCACGAGTCTCGCCAAATATCCGACGATTGATGTCGAGGATCCGTATGAGCAGAAATCGACGGCCGCCACGGTCTGCAAAGTCATCTTGTGGATTGCCGCGATCGTGGGCATTGTCCTTCTCGGCTTCTATCTGAGCGGCAACTGGAACATGGTGACGGATTTCTTCGATGCCATTTGTGCGCATCTCCATCCGGCACCGGCTGAAGCCGATCCCGCCGCGCTTGATCCTGCCGCTGCCGATGCCGCCGCTGAAGCTGCCGCAGATGCCGCTGAAGCCGTGCCTGCTCCTGCTGCTGAATGATATGTTTGGGGGCACGGCTATCGGC
>JAZODZ010000083.1:0-4156 GCA_045597285.1 Myxococcota bacterium | reverse complement strand
GTATCCCATTTATCAATATTATTTCCATTAAACTTATTTGCTTTGTTAAACATATTAGACATATTAGTCACATTACCAGTCTTCCAATTTCCAATATTTTGATTAAAAGCAGTTGCCCCACTAAACATACTGGCCATATTCTTAACATTGGATGTATTCCAATTTCTAATATCCTGATTAAATACAGAAGCGTTTTTAAACATCGAATCCATGGTCGTCACATTGGATGTATTCCAGCCACTGATATCCTGATTAAACTTAGACGTCCCCTGAAACATACCACTCATATCCTTGACATTTGAAGTATTCCAATCTCTAACATTTCCATTAAAACTCTTTGCCGAATTAAACATCCGCGCCATATCTGTTACTTTTGATGTATTCCATCTTTCAATATCCTGATTAAAAGGAGAATACGCAAACATACCTGCCATATTTATGACTTTTGATGTATCCCAATTTCCAATATTTTGATTAAACGCGGATGCCATATTAAATGCATATGCCATATTAATAACATTGGAAGTATCCCATTTCCCAATATCCTGATTGAAACTTGACGCTCCTGCAAACATAGACACCATATCTGTGACACATGAAGTATCCCAATTACCGATGGAATAATTGAATTGAGTCGCACTATCAAACATACTCCTCATTGACTTAAAAATACATAAATTTGGAATATCGACCTCGGATAGTTTTTCAAGATTATCTGCACCTCCAAATGCATATTCAAATATATCATCACCATCAATATTATATCCTTGCAATCCGACAGTTCCAAAAGAAACGACTTCTATGAGCCTTGATGCATTTTCATCGCTTGTACCGGCATCATACGTTGTGTACCACCCTAATAAATCACCTTTAATCTTAACATGATAATCACCAGCTTTCGAATATTTATGACTTATATTAGCACAACTTTTAACATTTTCCTTATTAGAACCGTCCCCCCAATCTATATTAAAACTGCATATCATTGAATATTCAAGATATATTGTAAGAGATTCATTATCTTTCGTCAATCTCCATACTGTCTCAAACGTATCAGGCACACAACGACCATCATCACGGCAAATATAATGGAATTTGTTGCCATTTATTGTTTCATCAGGCATACACTGTTCATCATCTGTACACTTCGTCGAACACTTGTAACCAATAAAACTATCGCAAAAGCCATCATCTTCCCCTGTAATCGAGTCACAATCACTATATTGATGACAATTTTCCCCTTGTTTCAAGGCTATTTCATAATAATCTATCATATGATTACCGTTTATATCGGTCATTTTACAAATTCCTGTTTCATCACATTCAGTTTTGCAGTTTTCTGGACATTTGCATGAACCATCATCCTTACACCCATTTTTACAAGCTTCCAAACATTTGCATGTTCCGTCCATGTTATTACCATTCACGCAGTTTTCTGTTAGTTTACACGTTCCATTATCATTGCAACCATTTTTACACAATTCAGAGCATCGACAAACGCCATTACTCTCACATCCAGTCTTACATGAATTTGGACATATACACGTACCATCAGTATCTACACCATTAACACAGTCATCTGACTCAACACATGCTCCATTATCATCACAGCCATTTTTACATGCCACTGGGCATAAACAAGTTCCATCGAGATTACACCCACTCACGCAAGTTTCTGGACATATACACGCACCATTCGTATCTACGCCATTTTTGCAGTCTTCTGCTTCAATACAGGCACCATTATCATCACAGCCATTTTTGCATGCCGATGGACATTTGCACGCGCCATTATTTTCACATCCATTCACACAGCTTTCAGGACATATACACGCGCCATTTGTATCTACCCCATTAACACAGTTTTCAGCTTCAATACACGCACCATTATCATCACAGCCATTTTTACACGAATCGGGACATTTGCAAGCACCTATTTCGTTGCACCCATTTTCACATTTCTCAGGACATTTACAATTTCCAACTTCATCACATCCGTTCACACATTTCCCTAGGTCGCATTTACAGGCTCCGACCTCATCGCAACCATTCTGGCATTTTTCCAAATCGCACTCGGTTCGGCAAATTCTAATATTCTCAGCATTCATTGAACAAAAATAATTCTCCGGACAATACCCTGCATTCTTCGATTCCAAAACTGATATTGAATTCTCAATTTGTTCTGAACGTTGCCCATTCGTATATAACTTTTTCCACCCAGGACATTTATCGCCAAATACTTGAACATCCCCCAGTGTGCATCCGGAACACGCAACGACCAAGGCAGAAATAACCCATAAATACAGATGACGATTCATCATAACCTAACTCTATATTTATCTCACAAATGCGAATATCAAAGTTCCCAATGCCTCGTTCCACATTGGAACGCGTTCTCTATTATGCCACAACTATCGGCAACATGGAAGTCGCCATCGTTTTTCCCCTCAGCCTTCTCCCGACAGCTGGTGTGGCTATTTTGTTCGCACCTCAATCTATTTTCGCACCATATCCACACTCGTCAAACAGAACCTTCCTAATTGCTAATTGCTAATTTCCCCCTCTTTCCACTCAAAATAATGGACATCTGCCGTCTAATCTAGCATTATCCTTCAGTATCGTGCTCAAGCGAGTCTTTGATGGTTTGTTGCACGAACAGGGACACTTTCTCGCGTTAGATGAGGGGCCAGTCATGGGTAGATTCAGAAAGCATTTGCCATTATGTCTTTGTCTTTTAATGGTTCTTTTTATCGGATGTGCCGACACAGACAGTTCGGACACACCAAAACAACCGGATGATCCGAACAAACCTGTTACCCAACCGGATGATCCAAACAAACCTGTTACCCAACCGGATGATCCAAACAAACCCACGGACACCACGGTTCCTCCCTCGCTCGGTTCACAGTGTGGCTCGCTGACGGAGTCTGGAAAGTGTTATGGCGATGTCGTCTATTACTGCAAGGACAATGTCGTGAATGCCTACGACTGCACGCAGGAAAATAAAGTGTGCGGCGTAGTTTCTGACGCGACACATTCGTGGAGCGAATGCACGCAAAAAACAGGCACCGATCCGGATCCAACCAAACCGGATCCGGGGCCGCAAACAGGCGACAAGAATGCAGAATACTGGGCCCGCGCCAGAATCGCGGGAACGGTCTCGACAGAAGAGGCTTTTAACAATATCGCGTATACCGGCGGTTTTCCGGTCGTCACGGATGACAACACGGTTATTTTCATACACAAACCCGATGGTGGCAACAACTGGCATGTTATCGGTGACTTTAATGGCTGGGAAAAGCAGGCCATGACGCATGACGGCGACATCTGGTATGTCGAAGTCCCGATGCCGGATGATGTCGTGCATCACAACGGATATAAGTTCAAAAACAACGACGATCCCGATGTCGCCGATCCGTGGGCATTGCGCTACAACTATGATGAGTATGGCGAGTTGTCTTATATCGTGGCACCGGACAAGCCATATCTGATGCGGTGGCATAATTTCCAATCGCCGCAGGGGTTGCCGGCGCGAACAATACGAGCTTATGTGCCCGCCGGAGATGGCCCGTTTGATGTGCTGTATGCCCACGATGGACAGAACCTGTTCGGCCCCGGCGGCCAGTATGGAAGCTGGAAAGTCGAAGAAAATATGGATAAGGCGAAGGCGTCCTTTATCGTCGTGGGCATTGACAACATCGAGCAGGACAGGCTTTCGGAATATGCGTTTGCCGACGAGGATCTGACCGCCGTCAATTACGGCCCGATCAAGGCAAAGGGCGCGGATTACGCCAAATTCGTGCATGAATCCGTTCGGCCGTTTATCGAATCGCAGTTCAACGTCACGAACAAAACCGGATTGATGGGTTCCTCGATGGGCGGGCTGATCAGCCTTTATATCGCGCATCTCTACCCCACGAGTTACGATGTCGTGCTCGCCCTTTCGCCAACCACGGCGTGGGGCCGTTTCAGCCGCAACGACGGCAAGACGATGGAAGATATGTACGCCGAAGCCGGCCACCGCGGATTCACGCTCTACCTCGACAGCGGCGGATATAAGCCGGACGGCGAATGCCCCAAAATACTGGGCACCGTCGAAGCATCACAGGACGAATTCAACCGCGACTGTTACTGCTACACGCGCTCTTTCGTCGAT
>JAZODZ010000082.1:0-2370 GCA_045597285.1 Myxococcota bacterium | reverse complement strand
CCAAATGGTTATCTCCACATTGGCCATGCCAAATCGATCTGCATGAATTTCGGCCTCGCCAAAGAATTTGGCGGCACTTGCAACCTTCGTTTTGACGACACCGATCCGGTCAAAGAAGACACCGAATACTGCGATTCGATCAAATACGATGTCGAATGGCTTGGATTCCATTGGGACAACCTTTTCTTTGCTTCCGATTATTTCGACCAGCTCTATGAATGGGCCAAGGAACTCATCCGCCGTGGCCTCGCGTATGTCGACGAACTGACGCCCGAACAGATTCGCGAATATCGCGGCAATTTCTATACCCCTGGCAAACCGAGTCCCTGGCGCGATCGTCCCGCCGAAGAAAGTCTCGACCTGCTCGAACGCATGAAAAATGGGGAATTCAAAGAAGGCGAGCGCGTTTTGAGAGCAAAAATCGACATGTGCCATAAGAATATGAACATGCGCGATCCGCTCATTTACCGCATTAAATTCGCCACCCACCACCGCACGGGCGACAAATGGTGCATCTACCCGATGTACGACTTCGCGCACGGCCTCTCGGACGCCATCGAAGGCATTACGCATTCCGTGTGTACACTCGAGTTCGAAGATCACCGCATTCTGTACGACTGGTTTATCGATGCCCTCGGGCTCGACCGCCATCCGCAGCAGATCGAATTCGCAAAGCTGAACCTCACCGACATCGTCCTGAGCAAACGCCGTCTCCTCAGCCTCGTCAAAGAAGGCTATGTCAACGGCTGGGACGATCCCCGTATGCCGACGACCGCCGGCATGCCCCGCCGTGGTTTCACGCCCGAAGCCATCCGCAATTTCTGCGAGATGATCGGCGTCAACAAACGCGATTCCCAGATCGAATTCGCGCAGCTCGAACACTGCGTCCGCGAACACCTGAATGCCACCGTTCCTCGCATTATGGGCGTCACAAAACCGCTCAAAGTCCTCATCGAGAACTATCCGGAAGGACAGGTCGAATGGTTTGACTGCCCCTATTCCCCCACAGATCCCGAAATGGGCACGCGCCGCGTCCCATTTGCACGCGAACTCCTCATCGAAGATGCCGACTTCATGGAAAACGCACCGTCCAAATATTACCGTCTCACGATGGGACGCGAAGTTCGTCTGCGCTATGCCTACGTCATTAAATGCGTTGGTATTGATAAGGATGACGACGGCAACATCGTCCGTGTCCGGTGCACCTACGATCCCGAGACGCGTGGCGGAAACACCCCCGATGGACGCAAAATCAAGGCGACAATCCACTGGGTCAGCGAAAAACACGCGCTCCCCGCTGAATGCCGCATGATCAACAGCCTCTTCACCGTCTCAGACCCGCTCACCGATCCCGACAAAGACTTCAAATCGTTCATCAACCCGAACTCTATGGAAATCCTTCACGGCTTCGTCGAACCGGCGCTCGCCGATGCCAAACCCGGCTATCACGTGCAGTTTGAACGCGTCGCCTATTTCAACGTCGACGATGATTCCACGCCCGATCACCTCATCTTCAACCGCACCGTCACGATGAGCGACGACTGGGTTAAGATTCAAAAACGTGGCTAAAACCATGGCCGGGGTTGAGCGCAAAGCACGCAACCCCGGTTCAGGTGATTTATGTAAGGGGCAGGCGATAGAATACAATATCCACGATGGTTGAACACAGCCTATACAGTAGCTAGCGTCCTCAGTGACTTTCTCCGTCGCTATTAAGTGAGCATGACCATACAAAAAGCATCATCCTCCAATCTTTGCACCTATTGCCTATTGCCTGGTTTCGATAAAAACACGTAATTTAGAACGTTTGTTAGTGCCTGAACTGTTACGCCTAACATTTTCCAAACGATAAAGGTATTTCAATGTCTAGCGATGTCAGTATGATTAAAGACCTCCAGAGTGGCAAAGTGGCTCTGGACAGTCATGTCGTAGTCGAAGGCTGGGTTCGAACCCGCCGTGATTCCAAAGCCGGTATTTCTTTTCTCAGCGTGACCGACGGTACCTGCTTTGCGAATATGCAAATCGTCATCGAATCGTCTCTTCCGAACTATGAGAGCGATGTCAAGCGCATTACCTCGGGCTGTGCCGTCCGCGTAACGGGCAAACTTGTTGCTTCACAAGGGAAAAATCAGGCGTGTGAAATTCTCGCCGATTCCGTCCAGGTCTTCGGCTGGGTCGATGATCCCGACAAATACCCGATTCAGCCCAAACCCCATTCGCGTGAATTCCTCCGCGAAGTCGCCCATCTGCGCCCGAGAACACAGCTCTTTGGTGCCGTTGCACGCGTGCGCCACACGCTCTCGATGGCGATTCATCAGTTCTTCAACGAACGCCAGTTCTATTGGGTTCATACCCCCCTCATCACCGGCA
>JAZODZ010000081.1:0-9752 GCA_045597285.1 Myxococcota bacterium | reverse complement strand
AACCGTTCTGTACATACCGCAGTTTCGGGGATCGGTCGTTAGAACGAAACACCCTCGAGCTCTTCTGTAGAACCCATGTATATTCTAAAATCTTTGTCAACCCATGCGTATTCCGGATCAGGTTTAGGCCAAGGGGGGAGGGGGGTGAGGACAAAAATGACATTCTCATTTTTTGTCCACAACGTCCACAACAATAACTGCAAAACAACGCTTTTATAATTGCTCACTACTGCCTATTGCCTCCTGCCTCCTGCCTGGGAGCGATAAAACCACCACACTTCAGAAAAAATGTTAGGGGGTGAATAAAAAATTCGTTGGCTTATGGCATGAATGCATCATAGATGGTATAATCAGTTTTGTGTTTGTTTGTGACTACTGCAAGGAGACTCCATGAAAAAACTTATCTCTATATTTGGAATTTTGGCATTTCTGATGACTTTTGCCAGCACGGCGTTCGCGTTTGAAAAAGGTGACCGCGTTCTCGTGCTTTGGGAAGATGCCTACTGGTATCCCGGCACCGTTCAGTCTGTCGACGCAAAAGGCGTCCTCTTGGTTTATTTCGATGACGGTGACAAAGCCACGGTCGATCCCGAACGCGCCAACAAACTCGACTGGGGTGCCGGCGACCGCGTCGAATGCCGCTGGCCGGGCGACAACAAGAATTATCCGGGCATTTTTGTTAAAGTCGAAGGCGAAAACATCCGCATCGTTTATGACGATGGCGACAAAGCCAATCTGACCGTTTCCAAATGCCGTCAGAGCCGCGAAAAACGCCTGCTCGGGCGCTAATTTCGAGCTTTTTCGGATGATTCAAAGCGCTGCCAGACAGCGCTTTTTTAGTCTATCCCTATCATGCCTGGATGGCTTCATTCGGTGCAAGACGGCATCGACAGGCCGCATGGTTTGAACAGGAAACATAGATATTTCGCAGAAATGCCACGCAAGTCACTCATCGAGTGAATTCTTTGCACGATTTCGGAACGGAAAACCACACATGAAAGAACATGCAGAAAATGCGCTCTGTGCCGACGATGTCTTCGCTTCAGCCGAAAGTCTTCTGCGCCATCCCGAAGCGTCACAAGGCGAATTGTTGTCAGTGTGTAAAAAGTTGGTACAAATAGGGGAGCAGACGTGGTGGCGATGTGGCTGTGGCCCGATTCGTCCCGACTGTGGCGAAATCGATGTCTATTGCAGCCAGTGCAAGGAATTTCGTCATCTTCCGGAACGTTTGAATCGCTCGCCATGGCCTCTGTATGTCCAGTGCCTGATGCGTTTAATGCCAGAAACATGGTTCCAGACGCTTGGAAACTGGTTGTGCACACAGGGACTGGCCGATGAACAACACGGCTCGGAAACTCACGGTCAGAACCATGAATCGTCAGCAAACACAGAACATCCACAAGCCATTCATTGTGTGGACGGGATGATCATTCTGAATTCCGGCGAAATCAGGGGCCTGCAATGGATTGCCCTCCCCATGATGGAACCGTGAACTGAAATATTGCATTCAACATTAGGTCTTTTGCCGTCAAAACGGCGCATCAACACTTTTACGAGGTAGTCATGTCGTATCGAAATTTTTTTGCCCTGTGCCTTATATCAGCTACTGCCATCATGGGCTGCGCTGAATCGTCTTCGCAGAACGATTGCGGAAACGGTGTCATCAATCCCGGTGAAGAATGCGATGGCACTCAGATTGGAAACGCAACCTGCCCCAGTGGTCAGGGCACGGTTAAATGCAGCAATACGTGCAAACTCGACTATACAGCGTGTAGCAGCACCCCCACGCAGAAGTGCGGCAACGGCATCATCGATGTTGGTGAAACCTGCGATGGCACCACAGCGGCAACATGCCCGAGTGGCACAAACGGAACCGTGCAGTGTACGAACTGTGCGCTTGATTATACGAAATGTGCGGCGAGCGAAACCAAGCCCTCATGCGGCAATAACAAAATCGATGACGGTGAAGAATGCGACGGCAATCTTATCCCCGAAGCAAAGAAAACTTGCGCCGAAGGCACCATCGGAATCCCTGTTTGCATTAGCTGCAAACTGGCTGGATGCATCGACAAACCGTCGGCAATATGCGGCAACAACACTGTTGAAGCCGGTGAAGAATGCGACGGAACCAATCTGAACGGCAAACAGTGCACAGACGTGAAACCGGGATCCACCGGCTCGCTCACGTGCGCAAGTTGTAAATTCGATTCGAGCGGCTGCACGACATCCGAAACACCATCCGAAAACTGTGGCAACGACAAACTCGATGAAGGCGAGGATTGTGATGGGGCCAAATTCGCATCCGGTAAAGACCAATGCCCTTCGGGAACAACGGGAACCGTGACTTGCAATGCCTGTAAAGCTGACACGAGCGCCTGCAAATCGGCTTCCGGATGCGGTGCGGGGGAAGAAACCTGCACAGCCGCTGAAGAAAATCAGAGCAAATGCACGCAGGACGGTAAATTTGCCAAATGCACGAGCGGCTGCTGGAAAGTCGACGACTGTTCTTCCAAAAATATGAGTTGCGACGAAAGCAAAGGCTGCGTCGAAGCTGACGTTGAAATCAGCAAATGTGAAAACAATATCTACACATTCGGAACCACATCGGACAACACGAGTGTCGACTGCACGCCAAGCGGTTTGGTTTGCGATGACAAAGAAGGATGTGTCAAGAACAATGCGGGCATAACTTGCGACGGCACGGTACTCAAACTCACGGGAACCACGTATTCTTACGATTGCGCGAACAATAAATCGTCGAATGTCGTTTTGGACAGGGACAAACTCGGATGCGCCGAAAACGTGGGATGCACCGATACATTCTGCAAAAATAGTATTCCGACGTTCTGTGCCGGTGGCGAATGCATTGAAAACTATGACTGCTCCAAATTTGGTGCAGTCTGTGACATGCAAGTGGAAGGCTACTGCAAACTTGCTGAGGGCGATGCATTCAAGTGTTTTGAAGATGATGGCACAAACGTAGTTGCGATGTGCGAGAATACAGGGTGTTTATATGACCGTTGCGTAAGCGACTGCAATGACGGTGAGTGTACAATACCTGTAATCGAAAAATGCGGCGACGGTATGTTAGAAGACGGAGAAGACTGCGACTGGCAGAGCGATGGTAGTGGTGGAATCTTATACCTGTGGTCGCCATCCAAAACACAGGGCAAAACAATAACCTGCAATTTCTACGATAAAACCAAGGTCTTCGTCAGTGGCGAGCCAACTTGTAAGAAGAAAAAAGGCGATTGCAAGATCACTGTGGAATCGTGTGTGGAAGCCGCAGATTCCGATTTCCATGACGTCAAATCATGGACATTTAATTCGCTCGACGACATCAAGAATCTGACGAAATCGGGAGAAGTCACGATGAAACTGCGCCCGATCACCGGTGCCAACGGAAATCAGGATGTTTCCGAATACACCACCCATGCCTGGCGTACCGGCGGCTGGGTTAAAGGCACAAGTGCCGATTTCAATTACTATCTCTGGTTCCACTCGGGCAAGAAAATTACTGACAACACCGTGCGCGTGATATTCGATGTCAAAACGACGAGCAAAGGCCCCAAATATGTCATGTTGCAATTCTTTGACGGTACGACTGCACTCGGAAAGTCCGATGCCGTCTCGATTAGTGACAGCTATCAAACGGCCACATTTGTCTACAAATCCAAGTCGACGATTACAGACTTTGGCTTCAAACTGACTGCATACAACGGCGGCGACGGCCTTCTGGATGTGAAAGACATCAATGTCCAGAGTTTGAACGCCATCTAATAGCAAAACCTTTGCACAAAAAACTCGCCTTATGGCGAGTTTTTTTGTGCAATAAAAAAGGGAAATTGTGTCATAAATCGGGTAAAATAAACATTTTTATTGCCGGAATAGCCGGATGATTTGAGAACAGAACAAACGGGCAAAAAATAGCCTGAAAATGGAATATGAACATGAAGCACAGATGGCAGCTGGCGGCGTTAATGGCGTTACTGATTACGGGATGTGAAAGTGAATCCGATGAATTTGCTTTTTCGATCTACGCAAATCCGGCTCGAACGCACGCCCCGGGCAATGTCCACTTTGAACTGATGCGCGACGACGGCCTCGATGTCGATGTCTGTACTGGAAACTGGAACTTTGGCGACGGCATTTCCCTTTCCGGAGACTACGAAGCTGAACACAGATATCGCGATGCCGGTACCTACAATGTCGAAGTCGATCTCAACTGCAGCGGCCAGAAAGCCCATGCATCGACCCAAATCGAAGTATTCGGAACCGTCGATCTTTCCTTGGGAGCACTGGAGGCCCGCCCTCTCGACATCAGCACAGACGGCAACATCTCGGTGTCGTTACAGGTTGCCAATAATGCCGACACTGCCCTTCAGGTTCCCACCTATATCGACATCTACTTGACTCCGACTGCTTCCGTGTCCGCATACCTCGAAGCTGGTGCCAACCGCCTCTACCGCTATACATTGCAATCCTTGCCCGGTCATGGCAATGGCGAATCCGTCAAAAAAATCGACATCGATGTCCCGATGGACGCTTCCGTACGAACCGGAACCTACTATATCACGGCTGTCGTGAATGCTGACAAACTCGTTGGGGAAAGCTCTTACGATAACAATGTCGCATTCAGCACTCAGGCTCTGACGGTCCGAAATCAGTCCACAGACGGTGCCGATTTCGTCGCGACGCGCCTTCAGGTATCGCCTTCCGTGACATCGACGCTTACAGCCGCAACCGCGCAATTCGACATCATCAACCAGGGCTCGACAACGGCCGAAACATTCCAATACGAGATTTGGATTAGTGAAAAAGACAATGCCGTCAATATGGACAATGCCGTCAAAATTCACGAATCCACCATCGATGGCGGTATGTCAGGTGTCGAACAAAATATCAAAAATGTGCTTCTCTCCGTTGCACCCGCCATTACAGAACCGGGATTTTATTATTTCTGGCTCGTACTCGATTCGACCAATGTCATCGTTGAACGCGACGAAAATAACAACACAATCCGCAGTGCCGCGCCAATCCAGGTCACAGACGACCCTGTACTCGATGCCGATATCACAATCACAAAACTGACTTTTGCGCCGTCTTCAGCCAACCCCGGCGGCACGTTCAGCGTCACGCTCGATCTGTTTAACCAGGGCGCACAGCCTACGGGTTCCTTTATTTGTTCCGTCTTCCTGTCAAATGACATGTCCCTTGATATCGACAAGGATTTCATCGTCGGTTCGATTAACGTCGACAACCTCTCCAAAAATGGAACCGGCAAATATACTGCCGTCATGGAAGCTGATACCGGTATCGCGCCTGGAAAATACTGGGTATATGCTTTCTGTGATTCCAGTGGTGTCATTGGCGAGGCAAACGAAGATAACAATATACAGAGGGGAGAGCAACAGCTGGTCATTACGAGTTCGACCGATGTCGATCTCGTGTTTGGTGCCCCGCAGATTGAATCTTCTCCAAATCTTGTGGACGGCGATGAACTCGCTTTGTCGATCATGATGTGCAACAAAGGTTCCACATCCGCCGGCCCCGCTTATGTCTCGGCCATTCGAACAAATCAATGCGATTATTCGGAAAAAGAATTCGGAAGAATACTTGTTCCGGGGCTCGAAGCCGGAAAATGCCAGTCCGTCTACTTCAAATCCCCCATGATTTGTGATTTCTGGTGTCCTAATTACACATTCCGGTTCGTCGCTGATTCCACACTCATCGTGGATGAAAAAGATGAGGCTAACAATCAGAAAACACTTTCACAAACGATTTCAATGTCCGGAGACTCATGCGTTTGTGCTGGCGACAAATACGAAATCAATAATGCCGTCTCCGCCTCCTCACCCGTCAATCAGATCGATGCACCTCTGACACTCTGCAAAAATGACGAAGATTATTATCATCTCGAAATGGAAGATGGTCAGAGTTTTGAAGTCAAACTGGAATACGATGAAACGATTTCGCCACTCAAAATGGAACTTATCAGGGGCTCCGATGTCGTTAAATCTTATACTGGCGGAAATACGCTATATTTATCAGGCATCAATATCCAGAATACGGCCGAACTCCCTGTCTATATACACGTGAGTGGCGCAGAAAAAGGAAATGCAAATCGATACCACTTAAATCTCGATATATACGAAACAAATTCAGGAATCGATCTCGCCGCATCAGATCTCGTGATCGATGGTGATGCACTCGATGCATCGGATTATAAAACCGTTACAATGACCATCGCGAATATCGGAAAAGAAGCTTCCGGAAACTTCTCCATCGGATATTATCTGTCACAGACCTCGGAAATTGATGATTCCGCTTGGCGTATTACGAAAATTAATGGCGATTCACTCGCCCCAGGCGAAACGAGAACTCAGACTGTTTCCTTGAAACTTCCCGCAGATACCAGTGGTGGACATTATCATTTAATCGCCCGTATGGATGACGACAACGCCATCAATGATGTCAGAAAATCCAATAATATCGCCCGAACTTCGCAATGGAAATTCGAAAGAAGCTGTTGGGACGTCCTCGATCCAAACGAGGAGTTTGAATCCGCACGTGAAATTACTTTCAATGCCGGTTCATTCCATTACGATGAACTCGCCGTGTGCCGAAATAATAAGGATATTTATAAATTCGATGTCAAACACGGCACTCAGATCGATATCAAAGCTATTGGCGATGGAAAAGCCGATTATGATATCGTCCTGTACGATCAGAATCATAATGAAATCGCCGCATCCAGAACTGGCAACGCAGAAGAATCGATTCATAAAGATATTATCGTCGGCGATCAGAAATTATATCTCGAGGTTTTCCTGCTCGATAACAAATATAACGGCAATGAACTCGCTTATTCGCTCGATATCCAGCTCAAAGATGCGCCTTCATGGTATTCGTGCAAGCCAGTCTTTGAACCCAATAATTTCCCGAGTTCGGCCTGGGATCTTCTCAACGCCGCTCGCTCTGGCCAGGAAGCTGAACTTTGCCCCGAAAAAGATGAGGATTTCTATGCCATCGAAATGAAACAGGGGGATCGATTCCAACTCGGAATCAGCACGACTTCTTCCGGAATTCGCGCCGCTCTGTATAGAGGCGAAGACCTTAACTTCGTCTCCATGCTCACGAATCTCGGCAGTCAGGTCTTTGATTATACCGCCACGGAAGATAATATTTATTATCTCAAAATTTATACAAATGTCAGCAATCCTTCAACGATGGCTTATACCCTCAACTGGTACGGAACCTCTGATACCGATATCGCCATCTCGGGGTTTAAACTCTCCGAAGAAAAATTGTGGGCCGGCGGTACCATGACTATCGAATACGATATCATGAACAAAGGCGTCGGTGAAACGGATTACGATTCTGAAATCTCCCTCTTGTCCACAAATAAATATATATTAACAACCCACTCCGGACACCTCGCTGAGAATGAAACCATACACGTCCGCGAAAAACTCGATATCCCCGCCAGTGTTTCCGGTAAAATGCTATTAACCGCATCCGTTCACACGGATAACGATACCACGACAGGAAATAATTCTGCGTCGATCAATATCGATGTCGCCCCATCCTGCCAGAATGACGGTGCCGAAAATAATAACAATATCCTGCTCGCGACGACTCTTGAGGATAATGCCGAAGGTACTATCTGTCCCGGTGATCAGGACTGGTTCAAAGTCACCACGACCGAAAAACGCGATATCACGCTCGCTTTCCTGCATTCAAAAGGAGACCTCGATTTAATCCTTTATGACAGCACCGGAATAGAAATAGCCCGTTCCGCAACCGCAGCCGATGAAGAATCCGTCACCATCGAAACCGCCGGAACGTATTATCTGCTCGTGCAGGGCTCACACAGTGATGTTTCCAATACCTATTCACTCACGGTTAAATAGTCGTCGGTAGGACATCGACACGCCTGGAAGGCGTTACATCTTAATCAATAACTGGGTACGCCACAGGCGTGCCCAGCACGTACACTCGCAATAATCGATATATGCCTAGAAAATCCATCCGCTCACTCAAATCCGGCCAGTCGCCCAAATCGCCATCCCATACAAACAATGCCATCCGATCTCTGGTCGAAAACATACAGAAACATCTCAAATCCAATGATTTCGATCTGGCGCTGACCGAAAGCATCGATCTGTCCACATTACTGCAATCCGATACGAACAACGCCGTCATCTATCTCACTTCACTCGTGTGGCAAATCAGGGCGATGCAGGGTTTAAAACGGTCCAAAGACGATATCGAACAGGCTGTCATACGATATGCCCAGGAATCCAGTCGACTCGGCGATCACGAACGCGAAGTTCAGGCACATCGAATCCACGCCCAACTCTACATCGACTGTGGAAACTGGACGCAGGCCGCGGAACACCTCGAAAATGCACTCACATGCTCCATGGCGCACAACCCGGGACGGACGACGCTCGAAATTCTCATGCACCTGAGCGCCATCGAGCTGAAGATGTGCCACTACGTCGAGGCCATCGATTATCTTTCGAGAGCTATGAATGCCATCAAAAATTCAAACCTCGACAACGACGACTTCCGCGAACTCAGTGCCATCGGCAATCGACAGCTCTGCGAACTGTACAATACCATCGGCGAAGGACAAAGTGCCTGCGATGCCCTCGAAGCCGCTCAGAATGCTAACTCACATGATGACGAGGAACTCTGGCTTCAGAATATTTACCTCAGCCACCTCGATATGCGTTCCGGCGACGCAGATACTGCCTGTGTTAGGCTCAAAAAAATTGAAGATGATGTGCGAACCGCCGTCCGCGACGGCAAAGCTAAACCCGAACAGCTCACCATGATCCAACTCGAACGCGCTCAGGCTTTGTGGAATCACGGTGAGTTTAAAAAGGCACTCGATTACCTCGAAGCCATCGAAATCCCAACTGATCAGCTGCAATTTCGCCAGGCCCAGGCTTTGATCCGGTTCCAGTGGGCCGCAGAAATGGGGAAACCTTCCGCAGATACGGAAATCGCGGGACAGAAATTCTCCGAACTCTGCAATGAGTCCGAGAACCCCGATATTCAAATCGTGCTCGCCGCCTCACTCACACAAGCCGCCATCGAAATCGAACGCGGCCACTATGACACGACGCTCGAAAGCCTTGAACACATCACGCAAACAGCAGCATTTACGCAGCTGATTCCATTCGCCACGCGTGCGCTCGCACTTCGGGGACAAATCAATCTCGAAATGAAGAATTACTCCGAAGCTGCCGTCGATTGCCACAATGCCTGCGAAATGTTCGTGTCACACGTCGACGACGTGTCGGCTCGACAAGCTGCCGCCTTGATGTTGCTCGCACAAACCGAGCAGACTTATGCCCAAGGCAACAGCGGCCTCGATCCAAATGAACGCACCGCGTTTGAACAACTGCTCAAAGATGTCGATCGATTCAAATGCCATCACCACGTCACTGCTACGATCGACCTCGCTCTGACTGTCGCCGAAATCGCTTATAAACACGGCGAAGGGGACGCCTTCGATACGCTCATGAAACTGCTCGAAGAATACATTGATCCCCCCTTCATGGCTTTCCGTCGCATGAAATACCTGGAACTCGCCATGCTCGCCAAACGCGGCGATTTCACCGCCGAACGGAAGCGCATCGCCGAAGAAAACGGCTTCAAATGTTAGGATATCGATAAAACAAGAGATTGAATAAACTTCGATTCCGGAATGACAAATCGTCATCCGTTTGCTTATTCTT
>JAZODZ010000080.1:0-16996 GCA_045597285.1 Myxococcota bacterium | reverse complement strand
CTGGTACGGGTAAAACGCTTTTGGCAAAAGGCGTGGCTGGCGAAGCGGGCGTGCCGTTTTACAGCATTTCGGGTTCCGATTTCGTCGAGATGTTTGTCGGCGTCGGGGCAAGCCGAGTGCGCGATTTGTTTGAACAGGCGAAGAAAAGCGGGCGCTGCATTATCTTTATCGACGAAATCGATGCCGTGGGTCGTTACCGCGGCGCGGGGCTTGGTGGCGGTCACGATGAACGCGAGCAGACGCTCAACCAGCTCCTCGTCGAAATGGACGGATTTGAAGCGAACGAAGGCATTATCGTCATGGCGGCGACGAACCGTCCGGACGTCCTCGATCCGGCGTTGCTTCGCCCCGGCCGCTTTGACAGGCGCGTCGTCGTTCCCACGCCCGACGTGCGCGGCCGCAAGCTGATTCTCGAAGTCCACACGAAAGACAAGCCGCTTTCGCCCGATGTCGATCTCGATGCGATTGCGCGGCTCATGCCGGGCGCTTCCGGTGCGGAACTCGAAAACTGCGCGAACGAAGCCGCTCTCATCGCCGCTTCACGCGATGCCGAATGCCTGGAAATGAAAGATTTCGTCGAGGCTCGCGACAAAATCGCGATGGGCCGCGAACGAAAGAGCATGGTCATTAGCGAACACGAAAAGAAAACGACGGCTTATCACGAGGCGGGACACGCGCTCGTCACGCTGCTCATCGGCGATGAAGTCGATCCGCTTCAGAAAATCACGATTGTCCCGCGCGGGCGAGCACTTGGCGTGACTTATTCGATCCCCGTCGAGGACAGGCTTTGCATTACGAAGAAATACGCCATCAACCGCATCGCCATCTGTATGGGCGGGCGCATCGTCGAAGAAATCATCTTCAACCAGCTCACGACGGGGGCCGGGAACGATCTCGAACAGGCCACCAAACTCGCCAGACGCATGGTCATGGAATGGGGCATGAGCGAAATCCTGGGCCCCATTGCTTTCGGCGATCAGGATGAACAGCCCTTCCTCGGGCGCGAGCTTTCGCATTCCAAGAATTATTCGGAGCACACGGCGCAGCTTATCGACGACGAGGTACGCCATTTCCTGACCGAGGGTTACGAGATAGCCCATCAAATCCTCACGGACAACCTCGACAAGGTCAAGCTCCTTGCTGACGGGCTTATCGAATACGAAACGCTCGATGTCGAAGACGTCAACCTGTTGCTCGACAAGGGCATGGACGCACTCCGCGAAGAATTCAAGCGTCGCGAAACGGCTCCCAAACCTCGCGTTGCCAAAGTCGCATTCACATCCAAGCTGTCCGATTTGCTGTCCGAGGACGATGCACAAAAATCCACGGATGATGCGGACAAGCAGGTCGTTTTTATGATTGACGCGGATCCGCAGGCCAAACAGAAAGAAAAAGGCGAATACGACACGGATTACGACGAAAAGAAAGACGCCGAGAATAAAGAGGATAAGAAAGAAAAGAAAGATGATGACGAGCCGCCGATCGAGCTCGTTTAACCCGAAAGCCGCCATCTGGGCGGCTTTTTTTGTAAAGGACACGGCATGAAAGAAATCCGATACCCGGCCATCATGGGGATTTGGAACATATCGCCCGATTCGTTTTCATCGCACTGGGAAAAGGATGGTGCCGCATCGCGTGAACACGCCTTGAGTTTATGCAAAAAAGGCGCGGACATCATCGACATCGGCGCGGAATCGACGCGGCCAGGTGCCACGCCGTTGAGTTCTGACGCGGAAATCGAACGCCTGACGGTGCCGATGGCGTGGGCACGAACACATTTGAACAGCCCGATTTCACTCGATTCGTACCATCCCCAAACGATCGAGTGGGCGCTTCGCCACGGTTACGCCGACTGGATTAACGACATCGGGCAGTCGGAAGCGCCTTCTGACCAGCGAGAAGGGAGGATATATCGCGCCGTTCGCGATGCCGGTGTTCATATCGTTTTGATGGCCTGGAATGACCACGACAGTCCGGAAGAACCGTTCGATATATGTATGAAAAAAATTGTGGTTCAACTGCAAAAACGCCTTGAATTTGCGCTTAAAACTGGCATTGATCCACGTTTGATTGTCGTGGATCCAGGCATAGGTTTCGGCAAGGGGCTTCACAACGATCTCCGATTGATTGCAGAAGGCCCGGAAAGGCTCAAACCGCTTGGATTTCCCGTACTCATTGCGCACAGCAGAAAGCGCTGTCTGTCCCTGGTTTCGGAACGGAACCGGCAACAGTCCGATGAAGTCACCGACATCGCCTCTGCCGTCGCATTTTCCCGTGGTGCATCCATCGTTCGCGTCCACAATCCCGAAGGCTCGTTCATAGCAAGAAGACTGATATTCCAAGATGTTTCTGCAATTTCTATCTAATTTTGAAGGCTATACGCTGTGGGACATCCTCCTCGCGATACTCGACATCGCGATTGTCTGGTACCTGTTTTATCAGATACTGATGTTGTTTCGCGGCACGAAAGCCATGCAGGTTCTCGTGGGCCTTCTCCTGTTTGTGCTGCTCTATATTTTGTCGAAGCCGGAGGTTCTCGATCTCGGCACCGTCAACTGGATTCTCGAAAAGTTTCTCGCCTCTTTCATCGTGATCGTCGTGATCATTTTCCAGGAAGATATCCGGCGCGGCCTGAGCGGGTTCTGGAAAACGGGTTCCCTGACGACGGGCATGAACGAAGATCGCCTCGATGCGAGCCTGATTGAAGAGATCGTCAAGGCGACGACGCTCTTGAGCGAACGCAAGATTGGCGCACTCATCGCGATTGAAATGGATGCTGCACTCGATCAGTACATGGTCGAAGGGATCAAGGTCGATGCCTCGATTACGAAAGAACTGCTCGTGGCGCTTTTCATTCCATACAAGGCCAATCCGACGCACGACGGGGCCGTCATCATCCGGAATCAGCGCATCAACAGTGCCGGATGTTTTCTGCCGCTCTCCGCCGACGATCACATCGACAAGGCACTCGGCACGCGACATCGCGCCGCAATTGGTCTGAGCGAATCCACCGATGCCGTCATCGTCGTCGTATCGGAAGAAACGGGGATTGTTTCCATCGCCCATAAGGAAACGCTCACGCGAAAGCTCACACCCGAAGCACTTCGAGATTTTCTGCACAAGAAGTTCGTTCAAACGCATAACAATGACGCGGCTGCTACATCTGCCATCTTGCGACAATTCAAAAAATGGAAAGATCATAAATAGAATTAATATATTATTTACGATCTTTACAAAGCAACATTTATATCAAACCAGATAATATAAAAGAAAATGGTATAGAAAATGGTATCCATCAATTCCAGCCCATCCCGTCCCAGTGCAGATCAGCCTGCGCTTCAGATAAAGAGAAAGCACTCATTCAAAGCGAAGGTGACGAGCAACATTCCCCAAAAGCTCATCGCGCTTGTGTGCAGTCTGATACTTTTCTGCGTCGTCGTTGGCGATCGCAACAAGACGCTCGATTTTGAAAAAATCCCTGTAGAACTGCGCATGCCGGACGGTTTTGTGGCGGTTGACGAAATTCCGCAGACGACCGTCGATGTTTCGATCAGTGGCCGCACTTCGCTGCTCAGGGACATTCGGCGCGATGATTTGGGAATCATCCAGATATCGCCGCCGCCTCGCGAGGGCAATATCCAAATGACGCTTCAGGCGGACATGATCAGTCTGCCGGAAGGCATTCACGTCGACCACTTTACGCCCGAGTTTTTGTCCATCAACCTCGAACCACTCGAAACGCGTGAGGTTGCCGTATCGACCGATCACGCATTCACGGGTGAGCTTTTGCCAAGCTACCAGCTTGGCGAGGTTCGGATTCAACCGGAAACGATAGAGATAAGCGGGCCGAGGTCAAAGATAATGGACATCAACCAGCTCTTTATCGAGCCGATCGATCTCACCGGCAAAGCCTCGACATTCACCGTCAATCGTTGGGTCATTAACAACCGCGTCGGCATTCAGACGAAATCCACACAGGTCGAAGTCACCGTCAATATCCTGTCCAAATCCCGTCAGCACGTCGTGTTGAGCGTACCGATCATACCGCTCAACCTCAAACTCAATCACGAGTTCACACCTTCAACCATCGACCTGACGCTCGTCGGCGATGAAGATGCGCTCAACAAGATAGATTCATCCAAACTGTTCATCACTATCGACGCGTCTTCGGACAACGATTCAAACAGCCATGCACGCCTGCTTTCGGGACAGGATTTTACCGTTCCGAACCTGCCTGCCGGCGTCACATTCGACGTTTCAAAAGTACCGACCGTTCTGTTCAAAGTCTGGCCAGATACAGAAATTAAACCCGAACAGCCGCCCGCCAAACCGGCTACTGAAAACCAGCCTGCAACAGCGAATCCCGAAATTCAGCAACCTCACAATTCATGACTGCCCCAGCATCCGAATACCTCCATTCCGAGTTTTCGTGGCCAGATAACATGCGTCTTCACGAAGACAATACGTTTGGGCTTATTACGCTCGATGTCGAGGAAAGGAATCATTTCAGCCTCAAATACGACGGATTTGAGGCACGATTTGAACAAGGCGAGTGCATTCGCATCGAATCCACAGGGAATATGCCCAAACGGTATTTTGCTGAACGCATTGCCATCCCGTTTTTAAGGCTTCTGAATGGGTATTTGCTGCTTCATGCGAGTGCTCTTTCTACGCCGCAGGGCGGCGTCGTGTTTCTGGCACCCTCGGGTATCGGAAAATCGACGATTGCCGCGTCATTGCTCACTTTTCCAGACATCAAACTCATCGCGGACGATATCGCGACGATATCTTCGGGCATGATTTATCCCCTCTCATCCCAGCTCGCTATGCGCCATGCTATGGCCGATGATGCGGATTATGTCGAAAGCGTCGAGTTCAATGGCTATAAGCGACTGCTGAATATCCATCCCGATAAAGTGGAACGCGCCCCGGTGCCATTATCCTGCATCTGCCTTCTCGAATCCGGCAAACCGTCGCAGTTTCAGCCTTTTTCAGAGTGTCTTTCGCAAATACTCGCCCAACAGCTCAAATTGTCCAATCCACCGCCTGAATTTGCCCGCGCACAATTCAAGTCTGTTTTTGACCTCAAATCCATCCCGTGCCTCAGAATCTCCATTTCATGCCGGGACAAAGCGGCCTCACTTCAATCCGCGCAACACATCATCGACGCGCTACAAACCCTATCATCGCCATGAAACCGGAAGAAAACATCAGAACCATTCAGGAAAGACTCGTCCAATTCAACCAGGAACGCGATTGGGAACAGTTTCACAGTCCGCGCAATCTGGCCATGTCTCTGTCTGTCGAGGCTGGAGAACTGCTGGAATGCTTTTTGTGGACACGGGATGACGAAACCGTGCCGGAAGCCAAGCGGCATCACATCGAGGAAGAAGCCGCCGACGTGCTCATCTGCCTTTTGAATTTCTGTACGAAGGCAGATATCGACCTGCCGGCCGCATTTGAAGCAAAAATTGCTCGCAATGCCGCCAAGTATCCGGTCGAAAAAGCACGCGGTTCGAGAGCGAAATACGATGAATTATGAATTAATAATTCGGCATTTCCTCGAATGATTCGGGCAGTGTGTTTGGAATTTCAAAAAATGCCGTCGGGTCATTCATATCGATCCGATGGAACAGGAGAAGCCGCGTCATGCCTTTTTTGACGTAATTGCGGGCTTCGTTAAGGGGAATGAGTTCCACGAAAGCATCGTGACCAATCTTTCCGGAATAGGCGGTGAGCCAACGTGCGACCTGATGGGGGCCGCCATTATATGCTGCCATCGAAAGCGTCGCATAGCCGTGGAATTTCTTCAGGATTTGCGCGAAATACCACGTTCCCATGGCAATCGAGTTCTCCGGGCGAATCAAATCGTACGGGCCGAAGTTTTCGAGATTCATTGCATCGGCGATTTTATACCCCGTCATGGGGATTATCTGCAGCAATCCATAGGCATCGGCATGCGAAATGGAGTCGGGATTAAATGCCGACTCGATATTCATTACAGCCCAGACGATATCCGGCGAAATGGCATTGGCTTCGGCAGCCTCGATGACCGCCTTCGAGAATGCGTGCGGATATAGTGTCGAACACGCGTCGATATTCTTTTTTGCCCCGCAATTCGACTGAGCTGCCGTATGTTTTCGCGCCAGATAGTAATCGTGGAAACCGGCAAGCGAATACTTGACAAAGCTGCGCAGATCCGCGCCCGCGTCAAAAATCCGTTCCTGACGTTCCGCAATACTCTTGCGAGCATCCGCGTCTTTTTTATCCGGAAGAGAGAAATGGTACTCGCTCAATTCCATCCCCCAAACGCCCGTGTTGTGCCGTCGGTGATCGACCAAATGCCCGTCAACACTGAGTTTAGTCGTCCATAGATTGGCCGTGGTCGGTCTTTTTGAGAGCTTCGTTATCCCCATTGCCTCAATTGCAATGACGCGGAAAAGCGCATTTCTTTCGAGATAAAGCTCGGCGTCATGGAAAAACTCGACGCGTTCCAGTTCAGGAATAACTTCTTTATAACGGGCGACATCCCGATGGAAGGATTCCAGAGGAGCCTTTTCGTCATAGGCAAATTCCTGCGACCACGGCCTGGGCGGTACCGGATTCTGTTCGACAGCCCCAAAAGTCTGAATAACAGGCGTCGCGGGCATCTGCGCATCGTTCAGCTCACGGAGACGAGAATGCGCCAGTATCGCGTAATAATCGGTCGAATCCGCCTTAATCATTGCCTCGAATTGTGCTTTTGCACGTTCCACTGTCGCAGGCGCAAGCGATGACTTTTTCTTGCTGGAACTCTTCGAGGATTTCTTGTTCTGGTTTGCCGTCTTGGCATTCTTGGTCTTGCTGACGGTCTCGGTGATCTGATCAGTTCCGGCATTTACCGTCAGTTTCGCAACTTTCTCAGCTTCCTGCTTGAGTTTTTCCTCTTCCTTGCGTTTCTTTTCAGCTTCCTGTTTTTGGGCGCTTTTGAGCGTCGCCTGTGCCGTAAAGTAGGTCACGCGTCGTTTGTACGAGCCCGTCAGGGAATTGGCGGCCGCTGCAAATTTTTCTCGTGCCGTTTCGTAATCCTGATTCAAATAGGCAATGAACCCGAATCGAGCCAAATCTTCGCCTGACGATGCCGTATCATAGTAAATCTTTGCATTTTCATAAGCGACATCAAGCGCTCCGCATGTCAGGGCAAATTCCATCGTCGAGTTCGCACGATCTTTTTTGCCCAGTTTTTTGGCGTTCTTTGCATGATATTCGAGGGCTTTTTCACAATTTCCCGCATATCCATATGCCCGATAAATATAGGCAATGACACCGGCAGGACGCAGGTTATCCTTGGTTTCACCACCTAGTTTGTCGAGAATTGTCTCGAACCGATGCGCGGCCTCCAGGTGGTAACTCCGTTCATAGGCAATTCGCGCATGCTGAACCATCAACTGATAACTGTCGGGATATTTCGCCATTGCCTCGACGGCGGCAGCCTCGGCATCATCCCAGAAACGAGCTTTTCGAAGCGATTCGACCCGCGCAAAATCCTCCGCAAATCCACGCTCGACGGGTGTCAATGAACGCTCTTCGAGCCACTTTTGGGCCTCTTTGGATATCGGACTCCACGGGTATTGATAGGCGAGTTCCTGCACAATCTTTTCGGCATGTTCCTGCATCCCTTCCTTATATTCGCGGGTTGCAAGCGCAAGGCGAAACGATTTCAATTCTGGATAATCGGGATAAGTCACGATAAATCGTCGCAGTTCATCCGTAATATCGCGATCGAGCATAATCCCGAGTTTTAATTTTTCAGCCCAGGCCAAGTGATAATAAGGGGATTTGCGCATCGTCAGGACATTGGAAAACGCATAGAACGCCTTTTCCCGTGCCTGTTTGGCCTCATCGTCGCCGAGTGTTTCGGCATAATGCGCATACATCCGCCCGATATGGTAATCGAACACATCGTCAAGGCTGACGGAACGTTCAATTTTCTTCAGATTTTCAATGCGTTCAATGGCTTCCGGTATCAGACCTTCGTCATATTCCGCCATGCGCATGGCGAGCAACATTGCCGCTCCATCGGAATGCATCGAAACAGCCTTGTACCAGGCTTCTGACATACCGGAACGCTGATCCAAAGCCGCATTCCAGCTCGGTTTCATACCTTTTGCAGATTCCGATGCACGAAGTGCTTTCGACTGCACCGACAAACTGTTTTCGACATCGTCCTGGGAATCACAAGGATTCGTCTCCTGAGGCTTCACATTTTCCTCGTTCTGAACGATGACTTCCTGTGTCGCCGCCTGTATCGACGCACTTTCGCCACTGCCTCCAGACTTCTGACACGATGTGCTCAGCATCAATGCCAACAAGAAGCACGAGATATAGGTAAACTGTCGAAGCCTGATTCCCATCATATTCCATTCTTTCGATTGCAAATCCATTGCGAGGCAAAAGCCTTTTTTAATTTTAATGGAACGGGGATAAAAATCAAATTCTGTGTTTATTTGGGGTTTGCCTATGCGCCGATGGCGCATACGGCGAACATGGGGCACGGCTATTGGCCTGGGCCAATACGCCGTGCGGCGTTTCCGTGGGTTACGCGCTAGGCGCCAGACCCACGGCTAATTTCAAGCGCCCCTACGGTCGCTGTTGCGCCGCAATGCAGCGCATTTTCTCGCCTATGCACGAACATATGGAACGGGCTGATTCAAACGAATTATTCCACGAATTGAACTGCACGCAAGAAATAATAGCCGTAATTATTTTGCGCTGTCTTATTTGTTTTAATATATTCATCTGCTTTGTTTATAAAACTGTCGAAAGATATAGGATCGACGATGATCCCAGATCCTGAATTTGATTTAAATTTGTCATAATACATATTTTCTGCGGCCGAAACCAGATGGCTCATATACCAAATGATATACATGGCGTATCGATTTGAATAATCATTGGAAATCGGGGAACTCCCGATTAACTGGTCGCAATAGCTTGATAATTTAACAAATTTTTGTCTATTTTCATACCGACGGGCCTGATATATGATGGCCTCATACAGCGTATTTTTAATAATTTCATCATCGACAGGCTTATCATCCTGATTCATCGACAAGGCAAGGGCAATGACACTTCTCACTGCATTCTTTGCGGCCTCGTTATACATAGGTTTAAGTTTATCGTAGCATATTTCGTAATCTTTCACACATAATTCTTTGAACTGCTCAATCAGTTTGTCAGAATGCTGTTTATCGTCATTCCTGATGCTTTGCTCAACAGCAGAAGAAAGACCTTTAATGCGTTCCAGATTTTCGATTTCTACACAGCCTTCATTATATTTGGATAAATCGTTTTTAGACAAGTTATATTTTTCATCATTCATATCATTACAACTTTCAACGCCGACTTTATACCATTTCAAGGCTTCTTTCTCATCTTTTTTAGCTCCGTTTGTGCCATTTTTCAAGTTATTCGCAAGGTTCAGGGCTTCTTTTGTCTTTTCTATATTATATTGATTATAGTCTATATTAAAGTGACTAAGGTCACTTTTTCCTATGGCTGTCAAATGCTGACGCATATAATCTATCGATTTGGCATCATCACGTCCCGAATACTTTTCGTTTCGATATATTTTTGCCAATTCAAACGAAGCATCTTGCTCGCCCAATTCCAATGCTTTCTGATACCATTTGACAGCTTCATCCAAATCAGGATGGTCAGTAATGACTTCGCCATCGACATAATATTCACCCATGGCAAATGCCGTATTGGCCAACATATATTTTCCTTCATCGTCACCAGTCCCCTTTTCAAGCCAATCAAAGGCCTTTGTATAATCCGGATGGATATCCAATGCACCGGAAATACTGGGTTCATCCATATTTCGATAAATCAGTCCAAGCGTCTTCATCGCATCCCGGTTGCCTCCGTCGGCCGCCTTCTGATACAAATCGAACGCTTTTTGGGCAAAATAAGAGCGAGAACATTTATCATCTGAACAGTTACTTTCATCGATATAAGAAGCACTATGGAACAGAGTTGCCTTATAATACTGGCAGTCTGTGGTTTCCTTTGCACAAACCCGATTCAGAATATCTTCTGCAGCCTGTTCCTGCATATATTCATCTTCAAATTCCATCCCACTGCGACAGCCACTCAAAAAGATCGTCTGAGCACGGAGGATGCCAGAATAATAATGCGAACTATCCTCGACTGCTCTTCTCATCCATTTGGCCGCCAAACCATAATCGATCGAGTAATCCAAACTCCACTCTGATCTTTCACTTAGATAATAATCGTCCCGAATGCGCTCATTCTCTTCATCCGAAAGTGAATCATCCCATGGGGCACCTAACTCTCCACCGCATCCGTCTTCATAGGCATAACTAATCCCGACAGTGTCGTAATTAATCTTGCAGACCTGATCGAATTTGCCCAGGTAGTCTAAAAGAGCGCTCCACGCGTGATGCTTTTCATTCCCTTTGCGCCATGACTCCGATTTCTGCAAATCCTGCTTCACACCGATGCCATCGCGATACTTCATCACGAGGATATATTTTGCGTCCTCACTGCCATTTTGCGCTGCATACGTCAGCCATGCCAATGATTTTGTTAAATCTTCTTCAGTATCAATGCCGAGTTCGTACATCATGCCGATATAATACTGCGCTCTCGAAACACCGTGGGCTGCCGCCCGAAGGATGAGTTCACGCCCACGTTTTTTATCGCGCTCGACGACGACTCCGTTATAATACATCAAGCCAAGGATAAATTCCGAATTGCCATAACCATAATTTGCTGCAGTTTCGAGCCAGTTAACAGCCTCGGCCAGTTCGGCTTCATCCCCTTTCAGTTGTTCGTCACCATTGTAATTCAGGGACGGATGATGCGCCAAATCGGCAAGAACAAACGACGCTTCCTCCGAACGCCCGAGCCACCGGTTCATTTCGCGGTGCATGTTGACTTTCCTGTCAACGACCTTTCCTTCCTCAATATTATCGACGCCGATGTCGTCACGGTACATCATGCTGACGACAAACTGAGCTGCTTCAACGTTTTGAATGGCCTTCTTCAACCACACATCGACATCGGACATACCCGTAGCGGCAGGTGAAAATTTGATTGTATTCAGCTCATTCGTCACCAGACTCATATCGACGGTCATGTTTGCATCAACGGCATTGGACACTTCTTTTTGCTGCCCTGCACATGCCGTCAGCATTGAGCAAATCACCACCAAAACAAGAATCCAGACTAACCGGTTATTCTTCATATCTTCCTCGCTATTTCCAGACTTTCCGTCATTACGCCAAATTTCTTCAAATACTCGGCATACTTTCAAGCACATAAACGAAACACATTGTCGAGATGTTCCATTCAGCAACGGGATAATAACATACTATGTTGGTAGGTAAAAGTGTTTTTGGCGTAATTTCGAGCGCAAGAGCAAATCGTCGCACGGCGTGGGCGATACGCTGTGCGGCAACAAGTATTTCGTGTTTCAATCTACCGCTTTCAATAACGATATAGGCGTCGAGTTGACTTCAAACCGCAGATCAAGTTAAATAGGCTGTTGCTTCTCAGACATCGGGGGGCGAGGCACGAGATAATGAAGGAGGCCGGGTATGTCATTCAGTGACTGGATTCGACATATTGGAAGCTGGTTCAGCGATTTAAGTTCTTTAGGTGTACATAAATGCGTATATGGGCCGCCTGAAAGATTCAGAGTGCAAGAAATCGACGAAGATATGCTTGAACACGTCACAGATGCTGAGCGTCAGCCCAGGGAAGAGAACGCCGGTAATCAGGACGCTTCAGAATCCGAGAAATAGGAGAATGCGATGGCATTAATTGACTGGACTCGAAAAATAGGAAAGTGGTTTAGGAAAATCCCCATTATCCCGCAAGGAAAAGTGTACGGGCCCGCGCCCGCACCACATCGCTATACGCAAGAAGAAATCGATGCGTATATGCGGGAACAGCATGAGCTCGAAGTGGCTAGTGGGGAACAGGGGGCAGGTACTGACGAAGGGACTCAAGACAATACGACGACAAGCAGTTCTGAGTGTGAGCCGAGCGAGGAGCATTTGCGTTGACAAATATATATCTTATGAATTATTCGATTTCGCGGGGGATGCTCGCGTCTCGTCCGCGAAAACCTTAACAATTCTCACATTGTTTTAGTTCGAGTGGTTGATTGTTCAGAGATTACCAAAGGAGATACGACATGGTCATTTGCAATTGGATAAAGGCTATTGGCGGGATTTTCATGGCATCATTCTTAGCTGGATGCAATCAGGATAAGTGTTGCTTGGAGTATGGGGCATTACCTGCTGATATTGATACAAGAGACTCCCAAATTAATGAGGATATTCTGCGAGGAGGAGTTGAAAAGCTCGACACCCAAGATGTGAAAACTCCTGATAACATTCCCGGTGATACGCAACCACCTATTGCTCAAAAATCGGATCAGATCCTAGATCAAAATAAAAAAGACGTTCCCGAAGCTGATACGACAAGCGAAACCGATGAACAAATCAAGGCTTATCAAGCGATAGACTCAAATAATCCTCCAATAAAACCGACGATATATGGAGTCCTTCCTGTTACTGACAAAGTCTACCCTGTCATGTGTGACCAACTTGGCATTGAACCTCAGAGGTGTACTGAATTATATAATGAAGTTTGTATGAAACCAGGTAAAACGAAAGAGTCAGAATGTTATGTTTTGCTTAAGAAGGCGAGTCATACCGAGACATCTCAAAAATCGTCAAAATCGAAAAGTACCGATACAGATCAAACGATTAAAGAATATAGAAAGACGAGAGAGTTTGTGTTACCGGTGTATGGGATGCCGCCCAGCATGAGGGAGTAAATCGGGAAGTGATGCTATTTTGCATGTGCGCTTCTCGATGCAGCTATGCTGGAGTGAACAAATCTTTCGAATTAATATTAGTTTTACAGTGACAACAGGAATTAAATGTTTGTTTTATTACACTCTAATTAGTAAATAATATCGATTTGCAGTTATAGCTTCAGTGAACAAATCAAATACTAAATCATGATCTGACGCTTCCCGGGGGTAAGGTTTTATTTTGGGGGCGCTATCTGCGATACGCAGTAAGCGCCTATTTCGCATTGTGACGTTGAACGTCACAATGCGTACTTAAAATATATAAGTTTATGCTTCCGTCTTAAAAACGTCCACTCACACCAAAACCTGTCATTTGTGGCGATAGCATGATTTCAGGCTGGAATTGCATACCATATTGTGAATCCATACCAAATTTATAATTATTGTAAATGAGTATAATGACACCGGTAACCACGGCCAAACTACCCAATGACACCAAGGGTGTGAAAATGATTTTATTAATGGCATTGTTTCCGTCGATATCATCCGCAAACCAAATCCCTGTACCGACTGCGGTCAAAGCCAGGCCGCTGCCAAACAGCCCCCATCCCCATGCCCTGTATTCCTTTTTGACTTCTGACCAGTCCTCATACAAACCGCATCCGCAGATATTATTGCAAAACCCGTATTCCGGCCTATTATTCTTTATAGAAGGATTAGGCGGATTGGGATTGGCAATGAGTACTGCAAGACCTGCAATGAAATTAGCGCCACCAAGGGTAATCAGGGCGGTGGAAGTTAATACATTGTTGAGTTCATCACCGCCGATGGGATCTGCAAAGAACAATCCAGTTCCAACGGTTGTCAGGGCTAGACCAGTTCCGGCCATCACCCATCCCCAAAATGTGAAATGATCTTTGGAAAACGGTGGGCTGGCAGGATAACAGTCCCCGACTTCCAGAAAAACGTCAATTCTCTCTGTCTGGTTGGCAGATAATTTAATCGTGGCGTTATCACTTATTGTGTATCCAGTGTCAGTAATCCATGTTGCAGCAACTTCATACCTACCTGGAGCCAATTTCACGGGCTCATCCGTGCATTCAAACTTAAACCCACCCTCGATGCTTAGCGTTATATTATCAGGCTTACAGTTAAATATTACTTTTGCATTACATTGTTCATCTAAATCTACAAGTTCCTTTTGGGTTTCTTTTAATATCGTTTCGGGGGGACTGGATTCATAATACAGGACGGGGGCATTGGCGACATGATGGTAGGCGTCGTATGCTTCCTGGCATCTATTGAGTTTGGCATAGACTTTACCTTGTTCATACCAGAGTATATTATTTTCCCCTAACATAGAGGATGCTTTTAGCAATTGTTGGGCTTTTTCATAATCGCCGGACTTCACGGCCTCAGTGGCATAATTGTGTAGTATGATCTGTTCTTCAGACATGTAAACGCGGGGCTGAACCGAGGCAGGTTTCTCGGAATTATGGTCATCTGCCAGTGCTGGTGATGCCAGGAATATCAAAGAAATATATAAGACCAAATAGATTTTTTTCATCGTATGTCCCCGAAAGTATTGTATTATCGTGAATAGACCACGGGTGTTTAGACTAGCATATATTAGAGTCACATACAATAAGATGCCGCTCGCGTATTTGCCAGCATGGCAAATAGCGAGCGGCCCAAAGGGCGTAGTGAGCCCATCGGGGCGTTCGTCCGAACGACACGATGGGGCGAACTAGCCCGAAGAGCGAGCTGTAGGGACGGCCGGAACGGGCGTCTCAAAGCGAGCCACATCGCGAAATCATACACCTTACGTGCATATCATCTTGACTTTAAGGCGCAAATCAGATAGCTAGGCGCTCGCTTTTCGGGGCTTTCTGAAAAGTAATCTCGTTGGGATTTTGCGGATAACAGGTGAGGAATCGGTGCCGAATGCGTGTTCACATATCAGCTGCTTGTCACCAAACAACTGTTTTTTGACGGCGGGGAACACGGTGAGCTTTCAACCCTAAGCAGGGGAGAAGGCTTTTTTTCTGCCCAATTTTAGGCGTAAATCCGCCATTACGGTTGTCCGAACCTTTTATAAAGGCCGTTCGCACCTTCATGCGAATATCGTTCTGCAAAGGAGAAGGAAATGCAGGAAAACATGGATACCGCCGCACGCGTGAATGCGATCATCGAACGCGTCGGACGCAGCCCGGAAAAACTCGTTCCCGTGCTTGAGGCGGCACAGGATGAGTTCAATTATCTGCCTGAAGAAGTCATGATGCTCGTGGCCGAAGGACTCGGCGTTTCGCCGGCCAAGGTTTATGGTGTCGCCACATTTTATGCCTATTTTTCGCTCGAACGCAAAGGCCGTCACGTCATTCGCTGCTGCGATGGTACGGCCTGCCACGTGAAGGGTTCGATGGGTGTCATGAAGGCCATCCGCGATGAACTCGGCCTGAAAGATGGCGAGAAGACGACAAAAGACGGCAAGTTCTCGATCGAAACCGTGTATTGCCTTGGTGCATGCGGCCTTGCCCCCGTTGTTTTCGTTGGTGACAAAGTCCATGGTCAGTCCACGCCGAAAACGGCTGTGGAATTCATCAAAAGCATTGACGATTAACAGGAGTGACCCATGACAGATAAAGCCAAAACCCTTGAAATGATCGCCGAGGCCTATCGTACGAAGGCCGCCAAAATCGATCGCCGCGTCGTCGTCTGTGTTGATACTGGCTGTATTGCCAACGGAAGCCTTGATGTTCTGAAAGCCATCACGGAAGCCTGCAAAGCCGCGAAACTCAACGTTGTCGTTGAAATGAGCGAAGAAATTCCAGTCACAGCCGGTGTCCAGACCGTCTATACATTCGGTTCGGGCTGCAAGGGCTTCTGCCAGCAGGGGCCACTGGTTACAATCGAACCCGACGGCATTCTTTATACCCATGTCAAGGTTGCTGATGCCGACGAAATCGTCCGCGAGACACTCGTCAATCACAAAGTGATTGATCGCCTTCTTTATAAAGATCCAATTTCCGGCGAACGCATTGCCAATCAGGAAGAGATTCCTTTCTATAAACATCAGGTTCGCAAGGTTATCGGCGAATGCGGTAACATCGAGCCTCTGTGCATCGAGGAATACATTGCCAACGGCGGTTATGTTCAGGCACGCCGTGCCTATCTCGAAATGACGCCGAAAGAAATCTGCGATCTCGTGCTTGCCTCCGGTCTGCGTGGCCGTGGCGGCGGCGGTTTCCCCACCGGTCGTAAATGGCTCGCCTGCCTCGCCGAAAATGGCCCCAAGAAATACGTTATTTGCAATGCTGACGAAGGCGATCCCGGTGCGTTCATGGATCGTGCGTTGTTGGAAGGCGATCCGCACCGCGTCATCGAAGGTATGATGATTTGCGCCCGCGCCATCGGTTCAGACGAAGGTTATATGTACGTCCGTGCCGAGTATCCGCTCGCCGTCTCCTGTCTGCGCAAGGCTGTTAAGGATGCCGAAGCCCTTGGTATTCTTGGCGATCATATCTTTGGCACCGATCACAGTCTGCATCTCCACATCATGGAAGGTGCCGGCGCGTTCGTTTGTGGCGAGGAAACCGCTCTTATGGCTTCCGTCGAAGGCTGCCGCGGTATGCCCAAACCCAAACCGCCTTTCCCCGCACAGAAAGGTCTGTTCGGCAAACCCTCCAACATCAACAACGTCGAAACCTTCGGCTCCATTGCTTACATTCTCAAAGTCGGCGCCGAAGAATACAAGAAATATGGTACCGAGACCAGCGCTGGTACAAAGACGTTCGCCGTTTCCGGTCACGTCCGCAACACGGGCCTCATCGAAGTTCCGTTTGGCACCACACTGCGCCAGATCGTTTATGATATCGGCGAAGGTGTCGTCAACGATGACGGTACGATTTCCGATAAATGCTTCAAATCCGTCCAGATCGGCGGTCCCTCTGGTGGTTGCCTCACCGAAGAACTCCTCGACCTGCCTCTCGACTACGAGACACTCAAGAAATACGGCGCCATCGTTGGTTCCGGCGGCCTCGTCGTCATGAATCAGCAGACCTGCATGGTCCAGATCGCCAAGTTCTTCATGCAGTTCACTCAGGCCGAATCCTGCGGCAAATGCGTCCTCTGCCGTGAAGGCACAAAACAGATGCTCATGCTCAT
>JAZODZ010000079.1:0-7433 GCA_045597285.1 Myxococcota bacterium | reverse complement strand
ATAAAGAATTTGCTTTGAAAAAAGCCGAGCATCACGATGTCTTTGCAAACAATAGCAAAGCGGAATGTTGACCTGCAACCATTCATCGGGTAATTTATAGGTGTCTGTACTTGGACTGTAAAACGGGAGGTTTGCCATGTTCAGAAAAGTATCGGTAATCAGTGCCCTGATTGCGGGGTTATGCATTTTTGGCGGTTGCGTCATTGATGGTTCCGAAAGCGGTGCAAATGCTACGGTTGAAGCACAGACCGATGTATATCTCGATTATGACAACAACAAGGATGGGGCGCTTGGATTGATTTTCGGTATGACGGCAATCAACGACCGCCTCGACTTTACATCGGGTGACAGTGAGGACTGGCGTTATATCGTGGTTGCCGAGCCAGGAAATGTCACGATTAAGTTCCGCGTCGACAAGCCCGGCAGTGTCACGGGCGGTTGGAAGGTCATCGATGCCGACAACCGTACGCTCAAGGAAGAAATGCTCAAGGGCAACCAGGAGTATTACGAATATCAGTTCAGTGCTCTTCGCGGTGTCTACTATTTCCAGGCTTACACGACGGGCGGTGGTTCCATTTATACGCTGGGTGCGGAATATCAGCGCACGCAGCCACAGGCGGTGGCCGTCAATACGTATGTCGAGGAGGAAGAGGATGAAGTCGAGCCGGAGCCTGTAAAACCGGTAAAGACCGAGACAAAGAACGAGCCTAAAAAGAACAAAACAACTACCAAGAAATCGGATTCCGACGACACGAAATCGGCTACCACGAAAACCACCAAGAAGGAAGAACCTCCTGCACCTACTGGTCATCGCGTTGTCGGCAAGATTACCGGTCTGACGCCCAACTCTGACGGCTCATACAAAGTTACGATCAACGTCGGGAAGGACAAGGGCGTCGATACGGGCACCAAGGGGACGATTGAAGGGGCATCGATAAAAATCGAGACTTCGCAATGTTTCGCGACCAGGTGCTTTGCCATTGTTCCCGAAAAATATAATCCCAAGAGCCTGAAAGCCGGCGCTAACGTCGCCTTCACGGTCAATTAATTCAAGATATAGAGCGCTTTTTAGGCGCTCTTTTTTTTGCTGGCGCTCGCCTATTGACATACGGCGAGCTCGCTGCGCTATTGACATACGCGCAGCGCTTTGTATGGCACTGCCCATTCGATAGGATTACGTGATAAAGAAACGCCATCGGGGCCGAACAGCTATCGAACAGTAACCCTGCGAAAAATTAAAAAAGGCAAAAATATTGAGGAATGACTCAATTTCGGCTAATATAGATCGGCAATTTTCGGGCATTGGCTATCCAGGCCTATTTTCGGGCCTTGGCTATCCAGGCCTTTATAAATAAACTTGTGAGCAACACTATGAATAAAAAATTAGCATTTACGCTTGCGGCACTTCTCGTTCCGACCGCAGCTTCTGCTCAGGCTATCGATCCTATTTACAACAATACCCTGTCTGGCGACATGATCGTGACCGGCAATGCCATCGGTCTGAGTTATTATTATGACTCGAAAAACGGTGTCGGCGATGCCCCTGGCATCAAGGACGGTATCGGGACATTTATCACGACGAACAATGCCAGCTACGATAACGGAACCTGTTCGTACTGCGGCGGCGCAACGTGGCCGGCGGGTACGACGAATGACTGGACAAAGAATGGTTCGATGGCCATTCTCGACCTGCCGGACGGTGCCGTGGTGCAGCACGCCGAACTTCTGTGGGCCGCCAATTACAAGGATCAGGGCATCACGTCCAACGTCGAGGCCTATATCGGAACGCCGGTCACATTCTCAGCCGATGACACGGGCAGTGCACAGAAAATCAGCCCGGATAAATCCCGGAAGATCGATTACAATGATAACCCCGATTACTTTACCGCTCACTATTATCTGAACCACTCGGATGTCACGGATTTCATTTCTGCGAATGGCGGCGGAAGATATTCGGTGCATGGCATTCCGGCCATGCAGGCGTGCGCCAACGTGAATGGTGGCGGCTGGACGCTTGCCGTCGTGTACAGCATCCCCGGAACTTCGGGCAAAGAAGTTCTCCCGACGCGCAACATCACGCTTTATGTCGGTGATCGCTTCGTTCCAGAAAATGCCGTCGTCGATTACACGGTTCGGAATTTCTGCGCTCCGGATTCGGGCAAGGTTTCCGGCAAGGTTTTCGTCAGCGCAATGGAAGGCGATGCCACTTCAAACAGCGCCTATATCGGCGATTCCCTTCAGCTTGCCAGAACATCGACAAGTACGTTTAGCAAGCTCTACGGACCGAATAACGCGATCAACAACTTCTTTGCATCGCAAATCAACGACAAAGACGGCAAACTCGATACACGCGGAACATTCGGTGGCACCAACCATATCGTCAACCAGGATGCCAACCACGAAACCTCTGAACAGCTCGTCAAGCTCACCGCTGGCGCTCGCCAGGGTTGGGATATTACGACGCTGGCACTTAAAAAAGGCGATATCGAGAACAGGCAGAAATCGGCCGTCGTCCGCGTCCACACGGCAAAGGACAGCCTCGTGCCGACGCTCGTCGGGTTCCAGCTCGATGTCAACGCCCCGAACTTTGAAGGCAGTACGCTCAAGCTTTCCAACGGTCTGCCCGTGCCGGGTTCGAGCTTCAAAGCCACGCTCAATCTGACGAACGAACTGGGCGAGGCTGATGCGAATAAGACGAAAGCCACGTTCTATCTGACGAATGAAATCAATGTCAAATCAGGCGGTGTGGAATGTTCCGCGGTGGCTTTCGATCCCACACTTAAAAAGTGCGTCGTGGATCTGGCGACGATTTCCATTGGCAATTCGAAAAAATACGAGCTCAACCTGAGCCTCGACGATGATGCCATAAACGACAGCAACCTCGGCATTTTCGTGATTTATGCCGATATCAATTACGTCTATTCGAGCTGTACAGGCGGTACGGACCTGGCCGGCGGATTCGTCAGCCTCGTCGATCTGCATGAAAAATGGGAAGTGCCGTATCTCGTCCCGACGATTTCCAGCACGCCCATTGGCAATGGCCAGATCGAATATACCGTCACGGTCACGAACAAGGGCCAGGGAGACGTGACTGGTCTGACGTTTGATCTCGACTTCGACGATAAGCTCGCCAGCTATGTCAAGAATACACTGACGATCGATGGTAATAATCAGAACGACTCTTCCAGCAGTTCGATGTTCTATAACGAACACATCGTCAATGACGGAACGCTCAAATCCGGCGAAACCATTACGATTACGTTCGTTCTCGATGCCGACAAAGCGCCGGTTGACTATACGGTCACAGCGACGTTCGATCCCGACGGCAGCTCGAAACCGCTTCCGGGTGCCTCTGTTTCGATCGATGCAAGCATTGGTGCGTGTGGCAACGGCAAGCTCGGCAGCGATGAAGAATGCGATGATGGCAATACCAAGGACGGCGACGGCTGTTCTGCTTCGTGCAAGATCGAGGGCGGCTATGCCTGTGTCGAAGTCGATGGTGAACAGATTTGCGGCGAAGATCCCGATGGCGACGGCCTGCCGACCAACTATGAAGTTGTGATTGGCACGGATCCGCTCAATCCCGATACGGATGGCGATGGCCTTACCGATGGTCTCGAAGTTCTCGGCCCGACAGGAACGGATCCGCTCGATCCCGATACCGATCACGACGGTCTCTGCGATGGCCCGAAAGACGTCAACGGCAAGTGCATGGGCGGTGAAGATGTCAACCAGAACGGCATTGTCGACGAGAACGAAACCGATCCGACGAAGGCCGATACCGATGGCGACGGCATCAAGGATGGTACGGAAATCAATGGCGAAAATCCGACCGATCCTCTCAATCCTGACTCCGACAACGATGGCCTCTGCGATGGTTCCAAGACCGTCGATGGTCATTGCGTGAAGGGTGAGGATTTGAACGACAATGGCCGGATCGATGACAACGAAACGGATCCGAACGATCGCGATACGGATAAGGATGGTCTTATGGACGGCACCGAAGTCCTCGGCGACAATCCTACGAATCCGCTCAATCCCGATACGGACGGCGACGGTCTCTGCGATGGCTCGAATACCGTTAAAGACATTTGCGTCAAAGGCGAAGATAAGAATAACAACGGTCGAATCGATGGCGGTGAAACAGATCCGAACAAATTCGATACCGATGGCGATGGCATTTCGGATGGTACCGAAGTTACCGGCGGCAATCAGACCAATCCGCTCGATCCCGACACGGATGAAGACGGCCTCTGCGACGGTTCCAAGACCGTTGATGGCGTCTGCGTTGGCGGCGAAGACAAGAATAATAACGGTATCTTCGAGTACAATGAGAATAATCTCAACGATCCCAGCAACGAAACGGATCCGAATAATCCCGATACGGATGAAGGCGGCGTGAAGGATGGGGCTGAGGTCTCCAATGGTACGAACCCGCTTTTGAAGTGTGATGATACCAACTCGTGCGATCCCAACGGCAATCCGGGCGACAATGGGGATGGTGACAATGGCGACAATGGTGGCAACGGAGTACCCGATGGTCTTGTTGCGGTCGATGACTGTGCATGCGATTCGGTTCTGGTTCAGAAATCGTCTCACTTCCCGCTTCTCGCCACGATACTTGCCTTCCTTGGTTCCATGATGCTCGTGATTCGTCGGCGTCGTGATTAAAACTGAGCCTTGCTAAAAAAAAGACGTTCGAATGAACGTCTTTTTTTTGGCCTCGTGTCTATGCGAAATAGGCACTGGGTATGGGGTTGAATTGGATACAAAAAAGGCGTCGAAATAGGATTTCGGCGCCTTTGAGAAGATTAGTTGCAGAAAACGTTGAAGCTTCCCGTGATCATTTTTCCTTTGCCACCACAGTGGGAAGTTTGGTCTCCAAGTCGAACGAGAGGTTTGCCATTGACATTGACATTGTTGCTGCCCTGAGCCGTGGTATAGGTATTGGGACCACAGCAGACGGCGTGAATGCCCGGATCGTCTTTACGGCAGGCACCGAGGCCGTTGATAAAGACGTTGGTTGAAGCATTGATAATGGGGCCGACACAAACGTGCGGACAAATCAGGCATCCGTGTGCATCACCTGGAACTAGTGCAAGGTCTGAAAGTCTGACTGCTGGTTTCATTTTAAAACTCCTTTGTGGGGTCTAAATACCCCATGGCATTAAAAGCTGGAGGTTGTTCCGCAATTGGTATGCCAAAATGGTGTGATGTTCACTTTGAGGAGAGTGGGAATTGGGAGAGGAATGTCGAGGAGAGACTGAAATTGATGTTGTGGGCGAAAATATCGTAAAATGCGTGAGTTATGGAAAGTGAGACCGAATTTTATCCAAAAAAGAGCGGATAAAAAGCAAGTTTTTGAGGTTAAAATTCGGTTAAAATTGAAAAAGAAGCATTTTTTTCAGTTTTTTGTGTTTGATAGTTGAAAGAATGACAACTTTACGGCATAAGGAAAAGATGTAATGTGTACATTAAGCGACATGTTGCACACATACCCTCATATAGAAACTTTCTACACACAATAACGAAAACGCGCTTCAGGCGCGTGAGGAGCAAAAAATGAGAAAAACATGGATAGTTATTGCGATGGCAGTTGCATTCTGTGTCGCATGTGAAGATTCGAAACCGGAAAAAAAATGCGTTGAAAATGATGCGATTTGTGATAACGCCCAGCGCTTTATTTGTACAAATGGCGAATATGTAAACGTTCCCTGTGCGGCTGGCCGTTCGTGTGACAACGGTAAATGTGTGGTGCCAAAAGACATGGAGTGTCTGAATGGCATGTACAGTACTGTCCCGAAGTGTGAGAGCAACCAGCTCGTATATTGTAACAGCGAAGGTCGTGTCGTACGTGACACATGCCCTGATAATTTCCTTTGCACGGCTGCGGCAACAGGCGCTTATTGTGCTAAAAATGATGTCAGCCAGTTTTGTACGCCGAATTCGACGCGATGCTCCGGTCAGGGTGAGAATGCCGTTCTTCAGTTCTGCGATGGCACTAAATGGGTTGATGCTCCCTGCAATCCGGGTGAGTTCTGCAAAGGCGGCAAGTGTGTCGAGTGCGACAGCAGCATCAAGAATGTCCAATGCGTAGACACCGGCAATGGGGCTATTTTGGCTCAGCATTGCGAAGACGGGAAATGGACAACGGTTGACACTTGCAATACTGCCCTCAATATGGACTGCCGAAATGGTGCTTGCTTCGATAAATTTGCATGCAATATCGAAGGTGCCAAGCAGTGCGGCGATGGTGAAGTGATTCAGGAATGCCAGAGTAGCAAGTGGGTGACGGTTGCTGTTTGCTCAGGCGCAGGCCAGGATCGATGCTTTGAAGGGGCTTGTGTCGACAGCTCAATTCCTCAGAAAGGTGACAGCTGCAACCCGAATACCTTTACCGATACATGCAGCAATAACAAAGTCGTCTATTGCGATGAGGATGATGACACTATCGTTCACTATAATTGCTCACCGGCGACTTGTGCTATCATAACCAGTGGCAATGAGACATTTGGCAATTGTTATGATGAATACGATACATGCACGCAGGAAGGCGCAAGCTCTATCGTCTGTATGCCTTATAACGGTAAGTACATTCTTGCCTCTGCTATTTGTACGAAAGCAAATGATGGCCATCTCTATAAGGTTGCGCAGAGCAAAACCGGTACATGTGCGGGTGGATGCAACGACGATTATACCGATTGCGATGCCAGCGGCCAGGGAACTTCTTCCGGCGGCACTTGCGATGTCTTTAATTGCGACGATTGGAAGTGTGATAAGAACGGCACGCTCTGCGGTGATTATTGTAAGAGTCAGGTTGGTGCCAATTATGGCGCGGTGTGTGATGACGAGAGCGCTTACTGCTATGCACGCAATGAAGCCGGTGACTCGTCGTGTCCGAGCGGAACCGCTTCCTATTTGTCTGCCAAGAATCAGGCTCAGTGTTTAGCGGTTGGCACCGACGAATCATGCCTGGGTGGTGGCGGCGGCGAAGAAGGTGATTATTATGACTGTGGTTCTGACTGCACGCTTTCTGGTGGACAGAACTGTGATGCCTATTGTGCATCTGAAATGACTAACGGCAAAGCATTCTGCTACAATTATGAGGGCCAGGGGTACGTGGGCTGTGGCGCATCGTGTACCAAAGAAGGACAGACAGGAAAGGCCTGTCAGGAATTCTCGGACGGCGTTTTCGAATATCCAACAATCTGCACGAAGATTGGTAGCAACCTCGTGATGGTAGATTACATTCAGGCCGAGAGTGACTACAAAGAGTGCTCGAGCAAGAGCTGCAATGCTACAAATACGGGATGTAAATAATCAATCCTCGAAATGACTCCCCATCTCCTTTGGAGAGGGGGAGATGTCGCCAACGGCGACAGAGGGGGTGAGGCCACAAAAGCCCGTTAAACATAGCCTTAAAAAAAGCCGCC
>JAZODZ010000078.1:0-6315 GCA_045597285.1 Myxococcota bacterium | reverse complement strand
TGAACGTAAACCCTGTCGTCATATAGTTCGAATCGAGATCGGCAAAGACGAGATGATAGCTGAAAAAGATGCCTATACCGACATTCCGGATGCCGCGATACTGGACATAGATATCGAAATCGACGCCCATCCCGTTCCCGTCGCGGTGCCATTTCCAGAGTGTATTTTCGGAAAAAAGCGCCGAAATGTTGAGCCCCACCCCCGGCACCCATTGAAGCACATCGAACGCATAAAAGATACCGGCACGAAGCGTGTACAACCCCAGGGACTGGTTGATCACGGTCTGCTGCGCACCATAAAAACCCGCGCCAAAATTGACGCTGAGGCCATCCAGGACGTCATATCGCGCATAGAGTTCGGCACCGGCACCATAAATATCGCGCGTCGGCAAAAGAAATGCCGCCGGCGCACCGCCAGCTTCCCAATCCCCTTCCAGTGCCCAGGCATTAACACCGACACACGCGAAGGCGATCATGAACACCAAGATTGAAACAATACGCGTCATATCACGAACCCCCAATTCCAGACCGCCTTATATATGACCGAAACGAGGATGTAAAGAAAGCCTCAAGACTGGGCGGGGTCACCATAGGCGACAGCACAAAAAAAAGACAGGCATAAATGCCTGTCTTTGAACATGATGCGGATTCGGATGGCTTATTTGCCCGAGTTCTGCTGCTGTGATGCAGCGGCTGTAACCTTGGAAGCCTGACCGAGAATGTTGGACCAGCCCTGAAGCGTCTGGGTCTGTTCACTCAACTGTGCTGTGGTTTCAGCGGCCATTGCCACAGCGCCGCCGCCACAGTTTTGGACATTCGCCTGAATAATCGGATAATTGATGGCAAAATTAACGCTCTGGGCCGCGATATCAATCGTCAAGCCTGCCTGGCACAAGAAGTCAGCACCTTTGTATGCGTCCCAGTCAGCTTTAAGCTTATCACCGGTAATGTCTTTGTTTTTCGTGACAATGGGTTCCATGCTCTTAACGAAAGCTTCGCATTCGCTGACAGCGGTTTCCACATTCGTGATATCGATTTCTTTAACATAGATACCGCCACTATCTTTGGGGCCCACACTATTCAAATCTGCCATGAGGCTGATGAACTTCAAATCAGTGGGGCAGGAATCGCTGTCGGAGCAAGCGACGGCAGAGAGCGAAAGAGCGGCAATCAGAGCGAGTGGGAGAAGTTTTTTCATTTCGAAATCCTTAAAAAGCCCGACATCGGGTGGTTTGAGTACTAAATGAAGCCTTCAAAGGCAACGGTATAAAGTCTAGCTTTTATCATTGCCGTTTGCAAGATTGAGTGTGAATTGAAATGTATAAAAACGTAACAGTTGGTTGCTATTCAGACCCTAACAGGTTTTCTGAATTATGTGGTTTTGTCGAAATTAGGCAACAGGCAGTAGGCAGTAGGCAATAGTTGATAGTTCTGCACCTGATGGTGATTTGAATTACAGAGTTTAGTCCAATCCAGGGATAAGGTAGAATAGAGTAGACACTGAGTAATTCTTTGTAGCGTAACGGGTGAGCGTAAGCGAACCCCTTTCCCTCTCCCATTGGGAGAGGGTGCCGCAAAGCGGCGGGTGAGGTCCCCTCTCTAATGGAGAGGGGGATAAGGTCTAATTATTTACATGCCGTATTGGTTGCATTGCACGTGCTCTTGCACTCAACGTAATCACTTTCGGCCTGGATGTAATCGACCATCACGAGATTGCTGCCAACTTTTGTGCAGACAGTCGGATATTCAAAAGTGCCGTCCGAGAATTCCTGACAACCCTTTCCGGTCTGTCCTTCTTTGGTACACGATGCACCACAGCCCACATAACCCTTGCCGTTATAATCGTAGCAGAATGCCTTGCCGTTAGTTATTTCAGATGCACAATAGTCGGAACAGCTCTGGCCACCAGAAAGCGTGCAGTCAGAACCACAATCATAATAATCGCCTTCTTGCGAGCTGCTACCGCCTTCCAGGCATGATTCATCGCTACCGACGTTCAGGCAATAGCCTTTGCCATCTTCCGTGAAATAGGCTTTTCCGCCACTGGTGCACTGGTTGTCGTATGACGAATCGCGCTCGACACAGTAAGCACTTTCTGCATCGCAAATGACCGTGCCAAGGCTGCAGTCCGAAGAACTGTACAGTGATGTGCAGTCGAAATAGTCGCATGAGTCAGTGCCCGGATCTGATCCATTCGGATCGTAACAGTAGACATTCTCGTCATCCATGTAACAGACATTCGAACCGGCGCTCGTGCAATACTGTTTACAGGTCGTTTCTTTATCGACATAGCAAGTGTTGTCACAGACTTCATAATTACCGGTGCTGCTACCGCCGCCGCAACCTTTGGTTTCGGAGCATGAGCCAGAGCAGGTATTGGCATTGTCAAAATCGAGGAAATACGCATAGTCACCGTCGGTCGTATCCATGCAGGTAAGAGGAATGGCATATACGGCAAATCCGAGGTCATAGCAATAATAGTAATCGACCGAACCATCTTCAGAAGCGCTGCAAAGCTCCGTGCAGTCACCATTCGTTGGATCATCCGCGCTGACTTTGCAAACAGATCCATCACTGCAGGCCGAGTTTTTAACGGCACTCGAACTGCAATAATACAGCGAGTTGTTGTCGCAAACATTCTCGAACTCGTACAAATCACAAGTCTCACCAACCGTCGGAAGCGTCGAGCTGCTGCTGCCCTTGCAAGCACCGTTCTCGCAACCGTTCGGGCATGCCGATGCGGCACTAACCCACTGGCCGTTCGTGCAAGTCTGGACGTATGCACCGCTGCACTGTTTTGCGCCGTTCGTGCAAGTGCTTGGAGCAGACTTGCAAGCACCGTTCTCGCAGCCGTTTTCGCAAGCCGAAGAGGCATTGACCCACTGGCCGTTCGTGCAAGTCTGGACATAAACGCCGTTGCACTGTTTCGCGCCATTCGTGCAGGTCGTCGACGACGTGCAGGCACCACCGGAGCAGGCGACATCGCATGTCGTCAAATCATACCATGCACCGTTGTTGCAGGTCTGAACAGTTTTTCCATCGGATTTGCACTGCGTCGTGCCATTTTCGCAGACGAGGAATGCACCGTTGTTACAACCGAATGCACAATTCTGGGTCTGCCAGCTACCATTCACACAAATCAGGGCATTCCCGTTGCTATCACACTGTTTTGAACCATTGGTACAACCCGTTGAATTCACACAAGCACCGTTCACGCAACCGTTGGAACATGCCTGGGTCTGCCAAATACCATTTTCACAAACCTGAACGTTACCATTGCTGTCGCACTGTCTTGAACCATTGGTGCAACCCGTCGAAGTGCTGGTTTTGCAAGCACCTGCTTCGCAGCCAAAAGGACAATCAACCGGCGTGTAAACGGAATTGCCACAATGCATCAGAATCTGTGAAGTCATGCAGAAATCTGATGTACAGGCAGCTTTGCACTGACCGGCATCACAACCGAGCTGGCAAGGCATTTCAATCGTTTTGCCGCCCTGGCAGACGAGAAGGACATTGGAATCCTTGCAGACGTTGCCCGTGCATGCCGATTTACAATTACCAGCTTCGCAACCATAAGGACAAACCGTCGGAACCTGAACACCATTGCTGCAGGCCAGAAGAACATCGGCGTCCTTGCAAACGTTGATCGAACACTGGCTCGTTCCCTGGGATGCCATGCAGGCACCATTCGAACAACCAAACGGACATGCCGTCTCGACATACTGCCCGTTGTTGCAAACCTGAAGCGTCGTCGCATCCTTGCACTGATTCGTCGTACAGGCAATCGCGCTTTTGCACTGACCATTCTCACAGCCATTGGGGCACGGATAGTCAATCGCTGTCCCCTGGAAACACATCGCCAGGGTCGTCGCATCCTTGCACACATTCACAGTGCAGTTTCCACCCGTACTCGGAGTTGTATTCGTCTTGCACGCAGCATTCTCACAACCATAAGGACAGGTGATATCCTGCGAAATGCCCGAATTACAAAGCGTTAGCGTGGACGCATCTTTACAGCTCGAAACAGTACACGTGCCATTTACATTCTGGGACGCATCATTGTCATCCGCGCAACCAACCATCGTACACACAGCTGCAAGAACACTTGCATAAATCCACAGATTCTTCATCGTTTTCTCCATACAAACTTTTGAATTTATTTATTGAAGCTCGAATCCGGTGCCCCTAACAAACGCACCCAAAGAGTGTTTCAACACAGGCCAACACGGCCAAACAACACTCTTTTTGGCAAGCTCAATATTGTGCTCGTTTATCACCGTCTATAATACCCAACGGTAACTGATGCCACTATATCACACACGCACACCTAAAACTACATTTAGACGTTAAAAAAATGAATCAAATTGTAACCAGGCGTAACTGTTCGTCCTCCGGGAAATGTGTTGCACGCTTTCAGCGTGCTGAGGAGCTCTCTGAGCATTTAAAGTGCGGGCAAGTAAAACTTATGTAAATAGTGAATAATCTTATGTGCCACAAACTGGGTAAACGTAAGCGAACCCAAATCCTCTCTCATGGAGCTAAGGAAGGGACAAATGCGTAAATGGCGCAAATAATAGAAGCCCGTAGGGCTTCACGTTTAGTAGCCCCCGGTTGGCGCGTAAGCGACTACCGGGGGATCAGGTCATTCAACCATAACCATCCCCGTAGGGGATTCCCCCAAAACACATACAACAAAATGTCCCTTCCTCAGCTCATGGAGAGGGGATCGCGATAGCGGGGTGAAGCCGTTCCGTTGGATATGGTGACGTGATTGTTATCGGCTAAAGACGACTCTTTTTCCCATGCTGAAGAGGGGGCCGCCGCCGAAAATCATGAGGCAGTCGCCGTCCGACACGCTCTCGGCGGCGGCGTGTTCCAGCGCCTCAAACGAGTCGAATGCACGGGCATCGCAGTCCTCCCGATTTTGTCGAATTCGTCCCGCAAGATCATCGCTGTCGAGCCCTTCGATGGGAGCTTCGCCCGCGCCATCAAACGGCGCAAGCAAAACGATATCGGCGCGAGCAAGATTTTTGGCGAGTTCGTGCCAGTGGCATTTCATAAGCGAATAGCGATAGGGATGATAGACGGCAATAATTCTGCCCGTGATCGGCCTGACCCATTCGATGTCATTGGCAACACACGTCGGATGGCTCGCATAGTCCGTAACGAGCATTTTTTTGCCGTTTCGTTGCACCTGGCAACGGTCTTTAAGCCCTTTATATCCTGCCAGAGATTCGGCAATGACGGATGTCGGAACGCCAATCTGATTAAGCAGACATGCGGCAGACGCGAGATTCTGGGCATTGGCGCGTCCCCCAAGGCGGGGCAGAATACTGTAGTTTTCGCCGTTTGCCTGTCGAATATGGAGACGACAGCACCCATGTTCATCCGGCGGCTCAATTTTCCATGCGAGTGCAGGCGCATCGAGTCTCCCTTCCTCGCAAACCCAAAAGATTTCACGGCAATCTTTTAACTGCGCATAAAGTCTTGGGGCACCCACGCCTGCGTAATGAATGACGACCTTCGTCCCATGTTCGAGACATGCCCTGACATGCCCCGCAAAAGTATCGACGATATCGTCGAGATCGCGATAGACGTTGAGATGATCTTCCTCAATATTATTGATGAGCAGCCACGCAGGGCGATGAAAAAGATTCGTGCGGTCAGATTCATCGACCTCGCAAACGAGGTATTTCGCTCCACGCCGGCATATCGATGGCTGTGTAAAACCGATGGGAACAGCACCGAGAATATCGCTGACGACGATGCCGGCGTCGTTGAGTCCCTTTAGAATGGCCCCCGAAGTCGTGCCCTTTCCATGCGTGCCGCAGACTGCAATGCAGCCACCGTGTTCATTCGCAAACCTGGCAAGAGCCTCACCACGGCTGCAACCGATATGGCGAGCGTCGGCTGCTCGCCGTTCCGGATTCGTCGCAGGAACTGCCGCAGAATAAATGACCATATCGGCATCGACGATGTTGCCTTCCTTTTGCTCGCGATAAACAGTGACGCCGCGATCCGCCCAGAATTTCAATCGTGTTTCATCGATCCACGGATCGCTGCCGGAAATGTCGTAACCAGCATCGGATAGATATAAGGCGAGGCTGTGCATACCGGCCCCCGCAATGCCTGTCAGAAATATTTTCATCGCCATTAACCGCCTGTCGTTTTGCTGCCGCAAAGCGTATCGCCTGACTCGCATTCCACAATGCCAAACATATATTCCCCGGCATTATTGGCCGAATCACAAGTATCGATAACGAAATAATAGGTTCCGGCCGAAAGATTTGCTTCGACCCACTTGTCACCGCGAGTC
>JAZODZ010000077.1:0-5818 GCA_045597285.1 Myxococcota bacterium | reverse complement strand
ATTTATATGATTATAGAAAAATCGACGGGGGCGGCGATCTTTATGGGGCGCGTGACGGATTTGTAGAACGTAAACGACGCGCCCGGCGTATGTAATAGCCGGGCGCAGAGGCGCGTATTTGCTGAGAGACGTGCGGTCAGCACGTCTCTCAGCAAATAGCGCCGCAAGCGAGCCGTAGGGGCGTGTCGTGAGACGCCCCAAAGCGAGCAAATTATTCGCACAAAAAAATGTAATAAAATTGTTGACAAGTTTGTAAGCAGTATGTAAATAGGCGTCTGTAAGTTGTAACCATGTCGGTTACAACTTAATTTAACTCACTTTAGGAGAATCGTCATGTCTAAGAATGTTGCTGTGATTGCTGTCAATCCAGTGAATGGTTATGGTCTTTTCCATTATCTGGAATCATTTTACGAAAACAAAATTGCATACCGTGTCTATGCCATCGATGAGACGGTTGATATCAGGACAAATAGTGGTATCGCGCTAATAGCGGATGATGTCATCGCCAACCTTAAGGGGAAATCTGCAGATTATGATGCGCTCGTGTTTGCGTGTGGCGACGCAATTCCAGTGTTTGCGCAGCATGCCGGAGAGGCGCGTTATCAGGACATGTTTTCTGTCATCAATGAATTTGCGGCCGCTGGCAAACTTCTCGTGGGACATTGCGGCGGCGGATTGATTTTTGATATCGCCGGTGTGACGGCTGGGAGAAAGATTGCCACGCATCCTTACGTTCAGGCGAATGTTAAGAATGGCATTGCAACGGGCAAAACCAGCGAGATTGATGGCAATTTCTATACAGCTCAGGATGAAAATAATGTCGGTGAAATCATTCCTGCGTTGATAGAAGCCCTGAAATAATGATAATCATGCATTGGCCATATCGGCCAGTGTATGTGTATTATTTTAGGCAAATTATAGGGTCTATGCAGATTACGAGTAAATTCACGGTGGCGGTGCACATTTTGACGTGCATGGAGGTCTTTGGCGGGCAGATGCGGGTGACCAGCGAATTCTTGTCGGGAAGTACCGGGGTGAATGCGGTTATCATCCGCAATGTGTTGGGGCTGCTGCGCGAAGCTGGTATCGTTGAGACGCGCCAGGGAAGCAGTGGCGCGCATCTTACGCGTTCGCTGGATGAGATTACACTCTATGATATTTATCTCGCTGTGGAATGCATTGACGACGATGGACTGTTCCGTTTCCACGAGAATCCGAATGCACAATGTCCCGTGGGACGGAATATCCATAAGGTGATGGATTGCCGGCTTGCTGCCGCGCAAACTGCGATGGAAAATGAGCTTAAAAATACGACACTTGCGGATATCGTCACTGAAACGCAACAAATCATAAGTCAAGAAGAAAAACGGTAGATAACATGACACAGACAGAACGCCGTCTTTATTTAATCCAATACTTGTTGGAAGAAAGCCCACAATACGCCGATGTTGATATTCCGACGGACGAGGTTTCACAAAGGCAACTGCTGCGAGCGCTGATGAATGTTCGTCCTGCGATTCCTGCCAGCGACGAATTTTTGGCTGTTCAAAATGCATATTTACGGGAAGTCAACCAAACTCGCGGAATTACGAAATTATCTGATTTATCGCCAATAATATATCATGATAATGGAAATATCTATTTATGGAGAGGAGATGTCACGACGCTTTGTGTCGACGGGATTGTCAATGCGGCGAATAGTGGAATGACCGGATGTTGGCAACCTTGTCATGCATGTATTGATAACTGCATTCATACTTTTGCGGGAATTCAACTCAGGGCAGCGTGTGATAAAATCATACGGGAACAGGGACACGAAGAACCGACGGGATGCGCAAAGATTACACCGGCTTTTAATTTACCTTGTCGATATGTGCTGCACACGGTCGGGCCAATTATCATGGGGGCGCTTACAAAGAAAGATTGTGATTTACTTGCTTCATGCTATACGAGTTGTTTGAATTTGGCTGCAGAGAATGATTTACATTCCATCGCATTTTGTTGCATTTCTACGGGTGTATTTCACTTCCCGCCTGAAGAAGCTGCTCAGATCGCATTCAGAACTGTGATAGATTGGAAACAAAAAAATTCCTACGTAATGGATGTTGTATTCAATGTATTCAGTCAGAAAGATGAAATGATATATCAATCTGTTCTCGAAGGGGAGAAAGCCTGATGAATTGCACTCCAAACGATATAAAGTGCATTCAATTGATGATAGATAAGGCCGAAGCCATTGTCATTGGTGCGGGAGCCGGTTTATCCACTTCGGCTGGATTTACGTATAGCGGCGAGCGGTTTAAGAAATATTTTGGGGATTTTGGATCCAGATATGGTTTTGGCGACATGTATTCCGGCGGGTTTTATCCCTTTGAAACACCGGAAGAGCTTTGGGCATACTGGAGCCGATATATCATGATAAATCGCTATATGGATGCGCCTAAACCGGTCTATCAGAAATTATTGTCGATCGTTAAGGACAAGGATTATTTTGTCATTACGACCAATGTCGATCACTGTTTTCAGAAAGCCGGATTTGACAAGAAGCGTCTATTTTATACTCAGGGCGATTATGGCTTGTTTCAATGCAGCGAGCCTTGTCATCAAAAGACTTATGACAACGAGACGCAGATTAAAGCTATGTATGATGCGCAGAAGGAGATGAAAATTCCTGCGGATCTCATCCCCTATTGTCCGGTATGCCAAAAGCCCATGCGGATGAATCTTCGCTCAGATGATACCTTCGTGCAGGATGAAGGATGGTATGAAGCTGCCGAGAGGTACAATGCTTTTTTGATGGAACATCGCGCTGACGAAGACGGCATAGTATTATTTCTCGAACTTGGAGTGGGGGCCAATACGCCGGGGATTATCAAGTATCCGTTCTGGCGCATGACGGCACAGAATCCGAATGCCATTTATGTTTGTATTAATTTCGGAGAGGCAATCGTTCCAGACGAAATATAATCCCGGTCTATGGGGATTTCTGCGGATATCGGTGAGGTTTTGGATGAATTAATATAATCGCGAGCCGTATGCGCATAGCCCCTATCCCCTAAATCCCCTTTCCCAAAAGGGGCAAGGGGACTTTTGGGGGCGAGCTCATAGGCGAGCGCCAAGGCGCGTATTTGCTGCTAGAGATGTGCGGTCTGCTCGTCTCTAGCAGCAAATAGCGCCGAAAGCCGTGCGTATCGCAGATAGCACGGCAATTAATATATTATAATTCCGTCACAAAATCTTCGACAGGATTCTTTTGGAAATGCCATGCAGAAGGCTTTGCTCTTTCGTTTGGATAGCCAAGACCAAGTGAGATGCGTGAAAAATCACCCGATACCGTAAGGCTTGCTGTGGATATGGCTGTATGTGCATTTGTAAACGCTGGATGTACTCGAAAGCGTTGGGGTTCGCGTAACCCACGGAAACTGAACGCAGCGTATCGCGCAGCGATAGCCGCGAGCGAGCCGTATGCGCCGTGAGGCGCATAGGCGAACACGCACGGCGTATCGGCAACGCCGATAGCCGTGCCCCCATATCAATTCCAGCGCGAAAAATCGCGTCCATCCTCATCCTGGGGCATGAGTTTTCCGAGTTTGCGGTATTCGAGTTCGGCGGAACGCATGAGCAGGCTCTGTGTGACGACTTTATCGGGCGTTCCGTAAGCAATCGAGGCGGCTCGCAACACGGCTTCCTTGATATGGCCGCCCGAGAGCTCGAATATATGCGCAAGTCTGGCGAGGCACACGTCTGTGCTCCGCGGGATAGCTGGGGAGAGGAATTTGTTCCAAAGCGCAAGACGAGATTTTTCTTCGGGCAGATCGAAGGGAACCTTGAATCGAATTCGACGCATAAAGGCTTCATCGATACCCGATTCGAAGTTTGACGTCAGAATGCTGACGCCGCTGAACCGTTCCAGGCGCTGAAGAAGATAGTTCACCTCGAGGTTGGCATAACGATCGACGCTCGTCTTGACCTCGGTTCGCTTGCTGAAAACGGAATCGGCCTCATCGAATAGCAACAGAATCTCGCCCTGTTCGGCCGCATTGAACAACTCACCGAGGTGCTTTTCGGTTTCGCCAATATATTTGGAAACGAGCTGCGACAAATCGACGCGATAAAGCTCGAGCTGAAGCTCGGTCGCGATGACCTGTGCGCCGTAAGTCTTGCCTGTTCCCGGCGGCCCGCAGAACAGCGCGGCAAGGCCGAGCCCGTAAGGCATGCTTCGCTCAAACCCCCAGTTTTTGGCCAGTTCGCGGCGATGCTTTGCATACATGAGCAAATCCTGAAGCGCGGTGCTGCATTCATCCGAAACGATGAGCTGATCCATCGTCACGCGTGCGGGTTCGGGCGTGGCAAGGCTACCCGGGCCTTCCTGTGATATCGCGCGGGCATGGCGAGCGAGGTTCAGATAGCGCGATTCACCGGATGCGTTTTCTTCTTCGCTGGCGCGGGCGCGTTCGATCACGGTTTCGATTTGCCCGCGGGTGAGCAGAAACTGGCCCGCAAGCTGGGCGACCCATTTCTCTTCGAGCTGGCCTTCTGTCTGTGCCAGCCATATTTTTTCTCGCTGCTTTCGGCCCGGCATGGCCACTCGAATGACGCAGTCCGGCGAAACGTCAATGAAATCGGGCACATCCGACGTGACGAGCCAAATCGCAAGCGCCCCAGCTTCTTCGAGCACGTCCATGAGCTGAAGCGTCGAATCGCCCCACCGCGAGCTCCAGTGCGACACGTGATTAAAAACGATCGCGTCATGCGTCAGCGCGGCCAGTGCAAGCGACCGCAGAATGGCTTTCCGCGCCATTTCCAGCGTCTGGAGCGGCGTCAGATCGAGGACGATGACGCCCCGGTACCCCATGCGGGATGCGACGCCGCGCGAAATCTGCACCTTGCCGGAACCGCGTGCGCCGCTAATCACGACGTGGCGCGGCACCGGCCGGTTCGGAACTTTTTTGACAAGCACGCGCACCGAATCTTCCAGCGTTTTGACCGGAACCGCCTCTAAATGCCCGTCCAGTTTGCTTTCAGGATCGCTCAAATAACTCGCGACTTCGGGCAAAATGTTGATTTCGGATGACGAAAGCGCGGAACTGTTGCCGAGACTCAGAATCCCGGATTTAAAGAGCTGACTGTTCTGCGGCGAAAGCGTCTGCTCCGTCAGCGCCATGTCTGTCGAGTCCGATAAAAACTGCGTCATGAAGCCCCACCGGGGCATATCCGGATTCTGTTCGGACATCGCGAAGCGAAGAGCCCTGAGCACCGCCCAGTCGTGATAAATGACGACCATCACGGCAAGCAGGGATATTTCCTCGGGCGCGAGCAGCATCATCTCATCGAGGGATGTCCATTTGTTCGCCAGTTTGTCGCCATACGCCGCGTCTTCCACGACTTCGGCCCAGAAACGCGTAAATCCCACGCCGTCCCACTTGCCGACGCCTTCTTCAAGCCCCGGGCTATGAATGACCATGTTTCGGCTCAGTTCCTGAAACCGCGCCTTCAGTTCTTCCGGCCAACCGCTCTGAACGGACTGATCAAAACGCACCCATCCTTCTTGCCAGCCACGATTCAGCCATCGACCAAGCAGAGAAATCACATACTTTTTCAATATCATTTGAAATGCCATTTTTCACCGTCCTTATTCGTGCAAAACAGACGCAACGCTCTCTTAACACTAATCTTTTTGAATCGCTATAACGGCGTGTTTGGGGCGGTTTGGGGCACGGCTATCGCGATGCGATACGCCGTGCGATGGTGCGGCTCTCGCTACGCGATACGCCGCACCCGTTACCGTTACCGTGGGTTACGCGCTACGCGCTAGACC
>JAZODZ010000076.1:0-2319 GCA_045597285.1 Myxococcota bacterium | reverse complement strand
AATCATCGATGCAGCGATGGTGGAAGATGGTTCGACTGAAGAGTTTCAATGCACAACCGCTGATGGATGCCATGAACGCATCTAATATAAAAGAGATAGAGCGATTAATTAATATATTGCTTGAGAATGGCATGAGTTGTTTTGATTACAACGAGGCATTTTATCATGGTACGCTATATGCCGTGATGCTGACACAGGCCGACAGTGTTAAATCCAATGCCGAGTATGGTGATGGCCGCCCGGATCTCGTCGTGATTTATAAGGACAGGGCGTTTGTGCTCGAACTCAAACGCGTGTCGGGGACTGAGTTGGAAAAGGCCAAATCCCGGAATAAGGATTCTTCTCTGGATGAGTGGGACATCGAAGATGCCTGTATGAATGACAAACTCGATGAGTCTGAACGCCAGATAAAGGAACGTCGTTATGCGAAAGGCGTTTTGCGGGAATTCGCGGTTGTTCGGGATGTCACGTGTTATGGCATCGCATTTTGCAAGAAACGATGTGCCGTGCGAATGGTTGTGGGGGAATAGGAATTGCATTGACGGGAGGGCAAGGATGAACGAGGATAAGAAGCTGAAACCATTTGGGGAAATTGCTGAGAGTTTTAAAGAATTAAAGGACGAAGGGATTTATTATGTCGATAAAACGGCGATTATCCCATATCTCGTTACGCAAAAGCGAAAGATTTGCATTGTGACGCGCCCGCGTCGGTTCGGCAAAACCTTGATGTTACGTATGTTGCAGACGTTTTTTGAGTATGCACTCGATAAAGATGGCAAGCCCGTCGACAACCGTCATTATTTTGAAGGACTCAAAGTCATGGATGCCGGAGAGGACGTACTCAAGGAAATGGGACAGTATCCAGTGATTTCGTTGTCACTCAAGGATATGCGCAACGATACATTGGACGCGATGGTGATAAAATTGCGAAGTGCACTGGCATCTGCATGCAGCAAGCATGAATACTTGCTAGCTCATCCGGCATTGCAAGATTTCGAGCACGAACAATTTCGGCAGATTTTGAGCAAACACATTGAACAAAGCGATTTGGAAGATGCATTGCGCAATTTGTGCGAGTGGCTCTATAAGGCTACCAATCGCAAAACCGTCATTCTGCTCGATGAATACGATGTGCCTCTTCAAAAAGCTGCCATCCATGATATCCATAATCCTGGCGACAATTTGTTCGATCAAACAGTAAGCCTAGTCGGAAACTTCATATCTTCAGGTTTCAAGTCCAACAGCAACCTCGCCTACGGCATTATTGCTGGCTGTATGCGCGTGGCCAAAGAATCTATTTTTACGGGCATGAACAATCCCGGCGTGATCACGGTTACGAGTAAAATTCCCGATGAATTCTGGGGATTTACTGAGGTAGAAGTCAAGCAAATGTTGTCCTATTATGGCATAGAAGATAAATATGAAATGCTCGAAAAGTGGTACGATGGATATGAATACAGCGGACGCAAAGTATTTAATCCCGTGAGTTTATTGAATGCCATACGTGGGCTTGTGGACGGATATGGCGATGATGCCATCCAATCGTATTGGGCCATGACGAGTAGCAATGATATCATCGATGATCTGATCGATAATAATCCGCAGCATCGCGAGGCATTGGCGCGTTTGATGAGTGGCGAAACCATGACGGTGCCCGTATTCGATAATTTGTCGTATCGCGATTTGAAACAGAACCCAGATGCAATATGGAGTTTTCTATTATATACGGGATATTTGAAAGCCATTAAAGTCGGAAAAGACGACGATGATCTACTAATGGCCGAAGTTGCTGTTCCAAACAATGAAATTCTGACCGTCATGAAATCATCGATGCAACGATGGTGGAAAATGGTTCGACTGAAGAGTTTCAATGCACAACCGCTGATGGATGCCATGAACGCATCTAATATAAAAGAGATAGAGCGAGCAATTAATATATTACTTGAGAATGGTATGAGTTGTTTTGATTACAACGAGGCATTTTATCATGGTACGCTATATGCCGTGATGCTGACACAGGCTGACAGTGTTAAATCCAATGCCGAGTATGGTGATGGCCGCCCGGATCTCGTCGTGATTTTTAAGGACAGGGCGTTTGTGCTCGAACTTAAACGCGTGTCGGGGACTGAGTTGGAAAAGGCCAAATCCCGGAATAAAAATTCGTCTCTGGATGAGTGGGACATCGAAGATGCCTGTATGAATGACAAACTCGATGAGGCTGAACGCCAGATAAAGGAACGTCGTTATGCGAAAGGCGTTTTACGGGAATTTGCTGTTGTTCGGGATGTCACGTGTTATGGCATCGCATTTTGCAAGAAA
>JAZODZ010000075.1:0-3327 GCA_045597285.1 Myxococcota bacterium | reverse complement strand
GACATGGCTACGATCCGACTTTATATAGACGTGCGATAATATATAATATTCACACGTCTATATATTATATATTATAATTTTCTCACGTCGCAGAACACGTCAAACAGGGACTGGACGCTGGCGAGTAGGGCGAGTCTGTTATTACGGACAGAGAGGTCTTCGCAATTGACGAGAACGGCTTCGAAGAAGGCATCGGCGGGCACGCGCAGGGATTCGAGCATCGTGAGTGCGTCTTCGAAACGATTTTCGGCCATGGCCTTTTTGTAGGCGTCTGCGGCATTGGCGATGGCGTGAGCGAACTCGCGTTCGGCGTCGCATTCGAACTTCGATTCGTCGAGTTTGGCGGTGACTTCGCCGGCCTGACGGACGATATTGGCCACGCGCTTGAACGTCTGGACGAGGCTTGCAAACATCTCGCTCGTGCGATGTTTCGACACGGCCTGAACGCGGCCGATAATCGCGGGCACATCGGCCAGCGGCGACACAGCGAGCACGCTGTCGATGACATCCACAGCATGATCCTCGCTTAGCATAAAGCGGAGACGCGTCTGCATGAAATCGAGAATCTGCTTGCACAGAGCTTCGTCGTCGGTCGTGACGGGCTTGGTGCCGAGGCGTTTTTCGGTCTCGCGGACACATGCGATCGCGGCTCGCACGACCGGCTCGAGCGCCATCGTCTGGTGATGCTCGTAAAGCGTGCGCATGACGCCAACCGCGCAACGACGGAGGGCAAACGGATCCGCAGCACCAGTCGGGATGCGGCCAAGCGCGAAGAGCGCCGTGATCGTGTCGATTTTGTCGGCAATACCAGCAATCGCGCCCGTCAGCGTCGCCGCAACCGGATCGCCAGCCTTGCGCGGGCTGTACGTCTCGCGGATGCCCGTGCAGACATCGGCGCTCAGGCCTTCGACGCGACCGTAATAATCGCCCATCATGCCTTCGACTTCAGGGAACTCGTAGACGACGTTTGTCGCCAGGTCGGCCTTGCAATAATGCGCCGTCAGACGAACTTCTTCCTTGTTAACATCGCCGTTCCACAGATCCGCCACGGTCATCGACAGCTTTTCGTCGCGCAGAACCTTGTCATACGTCGAGCCCATGCCTTCGATATAGCGCATGTGCGACAGCTTTTCGTTGTAATACTCGAGGTTGTGCTTGAGGTCTTCGGCATAGAAGAACTCGGCGTCCTTGAGGCGAGCGACGAGGACGCGTTCGTTGCCGCGTGCGACGACGCTGCGATCGTAGACTTCCGTGTTCGAAAGCGTGACGAAGTTCGGCATCAGGTTTCCGTTGTCATCGACGACGCTGAAATAGCGCTGGTTCGTGACCATGCTCGTGATGATGACTTCGTGCGGGATTTTGAGGAACGCGGGGTCGAACGAACCGACGATGCCGACGGGCCATTCGAGGATTTCGACGACTTCTTCGAGCAACTCGTCATTTTCGACGAGGTGGCCGCCGATGGATGCGGCGACTTTGTTGGCTTCTTCGAGGACGCGGGCGCGGCGTTCGTCGGTATCGACGAGCACTTTGGCATCGCGGAGTTTGTCGACATATTCGGATGTCGATTTGACTTCGATGGCACCGGGGGCCATGAATCGGTGGCCATAGGTGAGGGAGCCGGATTCGACGCCGGCGAATTTCATCGGCAGCACTTCATCGCCGAAGCGGCACAGAATCCAGTGGACGGGACGGGCAAACAGCGTCGGCTCATCCGACCAGCGCATCGGCTTGCCCCAATGGATTGCGGCGAGGTCGTCTTCGAGAATTTTGCCGAGCAGGTTACGGCTGTCTTCGCCCTTTTCGCGGACGCGCACGGCGATATAAGCCATGGGTTTGCCTTTTTTGCGTTCCTGAATGACTTCCTCGATTTGGTCTTCGGAAGCGTTCAGGCCGCGAAGGAAACCGGATGCGGCCGGCGTCCATTTGCCGTCTGGTGCCTTGCAGGCAGCCATGGCAGGGCCAACTTTAAGTGTTTCGAGATCGCTCTGGCGTTCGGCAACATCTTCGACCAGGAGCGTCAGCCGGCGAGGAGAGGCATAGGCACGAACTTCACCGAGCTCAATGCGAGCGTCTTTGCAACGCGAAACAAAGCCGTCGCGAAGCGACGCGATGGCCATGCCGATTTGGAGCGCGGGAAGGTCTTCGCACCCCAACTCAAAAATCAATGATTTCGTCATTCTCGACAATCCTTTACGTTTATCCGGGGTGACCCCCAAAACAAAGGGCAAAGCCCTCTAAAAAACCGCGACGCTTTTACCAATTTTTGGCTTTGTTTGCCACATAATACGATAGTCTGTTACATCTTGCCAGCATCGGTTCGATAGAGTATATTCAGTGTGGGTGTGGAATAAAGCACGGTGAGTGCAATATGCAGTTCAAACGTCTTCGGCTTTGCCATATCAGTGATCGATCTAATACGATTTGGTCGATACCAACATGATTTAACAGGAGTGGTCTTATGGTTCAAAATAAATGGTTGTTGGTTTTGTGCTTGTTCTGCGGAGTATTTTCTTTCGTTTTTCCCGGAACTCTTTTGGCAGAGGATATCCATAAAGAAAACCACAGTAAATATAATTATTCCATCACAGATACCGATAAAGGCAAAATTAAATTGTATTCTACAGGCAATTTTTGGATGAAGACAAAAACTGGAGAGTTCAATATATCTAGCGTATATTTGTTTACAGCGGAATCAAACTTTTCAAAACTGATGCTGTATTTCAATTTTTATTTATTTCAAAATGAAAAAGTTAAGGAGTTACCCCAATTAGTTTCTAAGTTCGAAAAAGGTTTGCATCGTTGTACAGTGGTTTTCACAGATAAGAATTCAACAACTAGCAGACAATATGAATGTGGCGGATTAAATACTGATTTGGCTTCAACTTTAACTGTAAAGTTTCCAATAGATGATTTATCTCAGTTTAATAAATACGATATCAAAAAGATTGTATTGGAGGATTACGGCTATGATTTGGATTTTGATGAACTGAATTTTCGAACCCATGGTATAATATCTTCATTGAATGATTTGCGGTATAGTATTCAGGATGAAACCCCACATCCTTCCATTGATATTGAAAAGTGGACACCCACTCATACTAATGTTAAAAATATGATTTTATTTCCTGTTGGAGCCTCGATGGTAGAACATCATTCCAACTGGATATCATTTCCTGATACAAATATAGATCAATTTTATGACAATATTAAAAATTCGCTCTCGTTATGGAAAGACTGCAAGAAAGAGTCGAAGGAGATTACCTGCTATAACACCAATCTGATGTATTTGGCGTTTCCTATAGACTATTCATTTTATGAATATGG
>JAZODZ010000074.1:0-5185 GCA_045597285.1 Myxococcota bacterium | reverse complement strand
AAGACACTGAGTAATTATTCGGTAACTATTCAGACCTTGTGTGAGAACGCCGTTAGGCGTTCCATGTATATAGCTCGCCACAAAAAAAAATCCTCCGTGAACCGGAGGATTTAAGGGAGTTCGGAATCACCGACTTATTTTGTTTTCGTTTCTTCAACGACGAGTTCGACGGATTCGATTGCAACGGCAGAGCTGTTGCCATCGAGGGCGCTGAGACTCCATTTGGTCGGTCTGCAGTTGAGAAGCTGATAAACTTTCGAGCCTTCTTCTGAAGGGTCAACCGTGATTGTAAGGTTGCGCGGAGTTACGGTGCCGCTTTCGCATTCGCGAAGCCATGTAACGAGGTTGTCAGAACCATTGTCCACACCGAGACCACGTTTCAGCGTCACACGACCGGCTTTTCTACGGCCCTGACGGAATTTCGGTAGGTTTGGATCGGCTGCATCGCGATATTCAATCATCTCAACTTCATAGCTGAGACCATCGACCCCTGAAAAACGTGCAATGTCTTCAGGTTTGTCTGCACAACCGCTTCCGGCGTTCTGCATTTCAACGGTGAAGGCAAATGCAACTAATGGATCAACTTCGGTACGTCTCATAATTTCCTCCTGTTATGGAAATCAGTTAAAACACAAAAGCGTTACGTTCCAAGCAACTATTATACCAGTAAATTTTGTTCGTATCAAACCACTCCATTTGATGAACTCGCCTTGATTTACAACGATCTGCCAGTCAAAATGGAATTCTGTCAGCCTTATTGGCTGTTTAAATATGGGAACTGAATACCCCACTTCCCATTGGGTGTATTTTCCCAGTTATAGTGGCTTTGGTCAAGTTCAAACTCACTTTTTTGCATTTATTCTTTGCTGAATTTTTGCATTGACGATTGAGGCGTTGTATGCCTTGCAGCTGGTGCCTGGCTTTTGCCAGCAAGGAGGTACATCATGTTCAAGTATGTTTATTTGTCTGTTCTGCTTTGTTTGGTTCCGGCTTTTGCCATGGCGGATCCCGTTGTCAAGATCAACGGCGTCGATATCACCGATGTGCGCGGGCAGACATTCAGGGATGTCACGGTAGTAATCGATGAGATGGGCAATATCAATATCGTCGCACCGCAATACCATATCAAGAGTACCACGGTCAGGACCAACGACAATGCGGTGCAAAGAATTCCCGAAGCCGCGCCTGTCCTCACGAATACCAATACATTGCCGGAGTCTTCGGCTCCCACGTGGATTGTTGCCGAGTTCAACTATCCGGGGCTGTTCGGCTACGATATCGACGTCATCATCAACGGCAGGCTCGCGAAAACGATTACCCATCAGAATGCCAGCGCGACTCAGGACATCTCGCAGTGGCTCACGCATGGCAAGAATATCATCGAATACCGGCTGTCCAGGTCTGCCGATGCCGGTTCCTTTTCAAAAGCCACTGTCGATCTGTACCTGTCCAAACAGGTAAAAAAAGGCGCTGACACCGTCGAATTGTCGGGACAATATGCCCCAGTTCAGATTAGAAATACCGACGGCGGCAGGTCATACAAAATCGAAGTCACCATGCCCTGAACCATTTCAATCCCCATCGTACTGAATATTGGAGTTTTTTATGGCAGAAAATGAAATTCCGGAACCCCTGGAAATAGACGAAACCCCGCATGCAATTACGAATGAATCGGAACTCCCGGTTCCGATGCGGGCTTTGAGCGAACGCGTCGAAAGGCTTTATGCCCATATTGGCGAAGCGGAAACCGAGGTAAGCATTGTGCTGACGACGGACGAGGAAATCCGCTCCCTGAACAAGGAATGGCGCGGTCTGGACGAATCGACCGACGTCCTTTCGTTCCCCATGCGCGAGGGTGAGGATCCCGAAACGGCAAAGCAGCTGCCGCTAGGGGATGTCGTGATAAGCGTAGAGACGGCGATGCGTTATGTCGAGTCGTGCAGCCACAAGGACAGGATTAACGAAGGGGATGCGCCGTTGACGGATTCGTGGTCACTCCTCGACGAACTGACGTTCCTCGTGATTCACTCGACGCTTCACCTGCTGGGGCACGATCATGCCGAACCTGAAGAAGAAAAGGTCATGCGGGGACTGGAACGCGAGTGGATGCTTTTCATTTTGGAAAGCGAGAAATAACTGGGCGCAAAAAAGCCGGGCGTATGCAATAGCCCGGCTGAGGCCGCGTATGGAATAGCGGCCTAAAAAAACAAGAAAACCGGGCCAATAGCCCGGCAAAGGCCGCGTATGGAATAGCGGCCTAAAAAACAAGAAAGCCGTCGATTAATCCTCGCGGCGTCTGCGGATCAGCATGCCGAGACCGAGGAGACCGAGCAGGAAGCCGGCCATGGAACCACCGGCAGGGCTAAGTGGTGTGCCCTGGCATTTGGAATCGTTCTTCGGGGCTGAACATTCGGCAACATCGGAGCAGATGGGATCCTTGCAGTCGATAAGGCCGTCGCCGTTGTCATCGAGGCCGTTCGTGCAGATGCTCTTGCCGCTGGCACGGCAATGGTAATCGGCCTTGCAGTCGGCATCGTTGCAGTCGATTGCGCCATCGCCGTCGTCGTCGAGGCCGTTACTGCAGTTTTCGGTCGGCGCATCGTCACGGCATGTCACGTGAGTCGCGCATGCAGGATCTTCGCAGTCCACCTTGCCATTCTTGTCATCGTCGCGGTTGTTTCCGCAGATTTCGGATTTGCCGCCGCAGGCCGGCACGGTTGCGCAGGCGGGATCGGCGCAGTCCTTGAGGCCGTTTTTGTCGTCATCGATATTGTTTCCGCAGATTTCGTGGTCGAGAACGACGCAGGCGGGATTGGACATGCACGTCGGGTCGGCGCAGTCTTTCAAGCCGTTGCGGTTGTCGTCCTTGCCGTTGTCGCAGATTTCGTAGACGGTTCCGGAAAGGCAAATCGCGGCATTTGAGCAGGCGGGATCGAGGCAGTCGGCGAGCCCGTTTCCGTCGTCATCGAATGCGTTGTCGCAGAGTTCATAGGTACTGAAGAGGGCGGCCTGTGCGGATTTGTTGCAGACACCGGCAAGCGTGCACTGGTCGTCATCGCAGTCGATTTTGCCGTCGCCATTGTCATCCAGGCCGTTGGTGCAATCCTCGACATCGAGTTCGGAACATGCGTTGTAGTCGAGCGTGCAGTCCGCATTGCATTTGACCAGGCCGGAACGATACGATGTAATCCATTCGCTGCAACGCGTTTCATCGAGGAAGAAATAGGCACCGTCGCAATCCTCATAGCCGTCGACGATTCCGTTGCCGCAAACATCGGCCTGGCTGCAAATCTCGGCGCACTCGGGATCGGCGCAGTCGATCAGGCCATCGTCGTTATCATCCAGGCCGTTGTTGCAGATTTCCGGCTGATGAACAGGGGCATCGGGCTCAACGTCGGGTTCCGCATTGGGATCGGGATCCGTGTTGGGATCAGGATCCGTGTTGGGATCGGGTTCCGCGTTGGGATCGGGATCGGGTTCCGGCTCGATGACGGGTTCCGGTTCGGGTTCTACGCAGGTATCGTAATTAATGGTGCAGTCGTCGTTGCAACCGACGTGGCCGGAAACGTATTTGCTGTCCCATGCCTTGCACGTCGTTCTGCCATTTTTGAAGCTTTCGCCGTCGCATTCTTCGGCGTTGTTGACTTTGCCGTCGCCACAGAACGGGGCTTTCGTGCAGGCATCGTAACTGACTTTGCAGTCGGCCGTGCAGTAGACGTTACCCGAAGAATAGGATGCGTCCCAAAGGGAGCACTTTCTGTAACCATTGCGGAATACACTGCCTTCGCAGTCTTCATCGTCGCGGTTGATGAGGCCGTCGCCGCATTCGGGTTCGGCCTGTTTGCATTCGGGATCGCTGGCATCGGTGAGGCCGTTGTTGTCATCATCGATACCATTGTCGCAGATTTCGGTGTACTGGTTGGCAACTTCGGGCGCGATGGAAAGGATCCAGCTGTAATAATCCTGCACTGCGGTGGAAATGCCGTAATACCGGCAAACCGCGTCGCCGTAACTCGTGACGCCGGCCACGTATTCGCGATCGCCGACTTTATAAAATGCCGGGCCGCCTGAGTCACCCTGGCAGGGGCCGCCGTTCTTTTGATCGTAATAGATGCTGCCGTAAGGCATGAGGACGTATTCTTTTTGCGAACCGGAAATGCAGCCATAATTCTGCGAATCGGGATGGCAACCGCTGACTTTGACATATCCTGCCTTGCATCCATTCTTGGAATCCGAGGCGTTCGCAGGGCCGCAGTATTTCGTCACGGAACCCGTGAATTTGAGCTTTGTTCCGATGTTGCCGCTCTCGTTATAGCCGAACCCCGAAAACTCCATATCGGTGGACAGGTCGCTCGAATTCAGTTTCATCCATTCCGGGAGAGGGAGAATGGGTGTAACGACGGATTTGGAGATTGGCTGTTTCAGCTTGATGAGGGCGATATCGCCGTCGATCGTGCCGTAGTTGTTGTCGAGGTAACGATCGCCATACGAGCTGTGGTAGTAAATCTGGCTGGCACCGGCGATTTCGTACAGATTTTTCGATACGGCCGATTCCGTATTGCCGATGCCGATTTTGATATACTTGTTGCAGGGTTCTGCCGAAACTGCGCCCGTGTACTCGTTGGTCGTGGTCACGCAGTGTGCCGCCGTCAAGACCCATTGCGGATGGATAAGCGTCCCGGTGCAGAAAAGCATATCGCCGCCGCAGCTGGCGCTTCCGCCCTTCTGATAAATTCCGACGACAGCTTTGTGTTCCGTCGTCGTGTCCTTCGTGCCGTTAATCATGGCATGCTGGGTCACGCTGATATCTGAGCTGAGCCTGTTGCTGTTTACACCCGTCCGCTGTTCATTGCCGCACGCCGTCAGAGTGGTGCAACACACCAACGCGATGAGACACATCATTTTTTTCTGCATACGCTCTCTCCCTGTTGTTTCGGCAAAAACTGCCGATGTTTTTACAGGTAGCGTTTTACACCCAATTCAATATTATTTCACGTTTTAATCTATATTTATTGTGTCTGAATTATTTGTTATGTCATGTTTTGTATCAAAACACTTCGGCACCTTGCGTATATTGTTGCCGTATGTTTGCGGCCTATGCGCCGTGCGGATGGGGGCACGGCTATCGCGATGCGATACGCCGTGCGGTTGGTGCTCGCCTATGCGCCGTTGGCGCATACGGCGA
>JAZODZ010000073.1:0-3745 GCA_045597285.1 Myxococcota bacterium | reverse complement strand
TCTCTTGTTATATCACTTGGATAAATGGATCGCATAATGTAGTCCTCCTTGATTCGAACCAGCGCTCCATGCACTGGAGTAAACAGAATAGCAGATTGATACGTTCAATTCAAGATGCTAAACAGGCTCTAAGAACTTTCCCTGAAGCCGGGCGGTTTCGATGGCGCGATGCACGGGGATGGTATTTGTTTTGGATGTTGGCCAGATAAAATGTTTGTAAACGATTCGAACATCGTCTGGATACTTTTGATAGAGTTTATCCAGTTCCTGAAATAAAACGCCTTGTTGGATATCCAAATAGGCAATGACAGTAAATGGGGCATTATCATTGCCAATGACTGGAGAATCGCCAATGATCCCAATTTGATAGCCACCTGCGGCTAAAACTGCATCATCAGCGATATTGCGTTGTGAACGTATCATGAAATAAGGGGATTCAGCAAGTTGCGTTTGTAAACGCGTATCGGCAATATAGGCTGTCATTAAGAAAATGATGATAATGCTGAGAATCCATAACCTTTTCATTTGAGAACCTCTGAATAATTGCAATCCGATGTAACCTGCTTTAATAGTTGTCAACAACTATTATGACAAGTGCCAATGACTACACATCTCCGAACTTCGATAAATTGTTGATATTCATGGCAATTTCTGAAAGATTAGTTGTCAGCCTCCAAGGGTTTGCTGGCGTGATACTGCTTTTTCAGGTTGTCCCGACTAAATCAGTATTCTGTAAATTCGGCGCAACCTGGTTTGGATTAATTACCCATCTTTCTTATTTGATAAGAATTTAATGTAATCGCCGACCATTAATCCTTCTTTGGTAAGGACATTGGCACAGGCGTCTGCTTTATGTTTCTTGCTAAGTTGAGCGCAGGCTTGAATATTTCCCTTCATGGCTTGTTTTGCAAGTTCGTCATCTTTCATAGAAGGTACGTCGACGTCTTGGACTGATTTGACGAGTTCGAGGCGTTTGGCTGCTTGTTCGTGGCCAGATTCCGCAGCATGTGAAAGATTTTCTAAACAATCTTTACCATCACACTTGGAGAAAAGGTTCATAAAGGCAGCATACTGGTATTCGGCATCCAAATGTCGACAAGTTGCTGCTGATGAAAGTGAATTCATGATACGACTATGTTTCTCATCTTGTGCGTCAACACTATATAACTCGGGATGCTCGAATACCATTCTGGCTATTTGATAATACCCGTAAGCATTTTCAACATTTATAGAAGAGTTGTTTACAGTATTCAGAATAGATATGACTTTATTATTGTCTTTGACCACGTCTTTACCTTGCAGGTATCTATTTGCAAGTTCATAGCGTGCAAGCGCATGTCTTGGGGCAATGTCTTCTAATTCCTGGAGACCGCCTTTGACATCTTTTTTAATGCCCACACCGCGTATTTTGAGCATTGCTTTTAGATACTGCATACTGAAAGAATAATTTAGAATGGATAACGTCTGTATGGTTGGGTATAAGTCATTCTTTTTTAACTCGCTATTTTTGGTATTCTTTGCAAGTGTTTCTGCTTCATCGATGGCCTTTAGGGCTGTTTGAATCTTTGTTTCTGCGGTTTTGGCATCTTTTGTTTTATCGTATTCGATAAGTGCGAGCTGAATCGTGGCAAGTGGATTCCCTAGTTTTTCCGATTTTGTATAAGACGAAGTCGCTTTTTCGATATTGACTGAGTGAATATATCCGTAGTGAAAGTCTGTGGCGTGATAGTATAGTTCCACGGCATCGCTTTCGTCTATGCAGTCTCCATTATTATTACAGAATTTTCCAGCGCCACATGCTTCATCGTTCGTACAAAGGCATTTTCTGGCATCGCTGTGATTGTCCTTTTCTGTGCAGATAAATCCCTGGCCACAACCATCATTGGATGTACATTCACACTTTAACTGTTCATTACACATCTGATGAGAACCACATTGCTGGTTGCTCATACATCCGCACTTATAAATACCGTCGCAAATCAGGTTTCCTTCGCAGTCTGCATTATGCATACACTCTTTTTCGACTTTTAAAGTGTATCGCGAGGAACTAAATTTTTCCATCGATTGAAATACTTTATCTAATTTGCTGGTGGACTGTGTCTTTGGTATGAAACATTCGTGATAGAATGTATTACAAATACTGCCACTTGGACAAGCAGAATTGTCCGAACAGAAATATCTTACGCGGTCTTTTATACAATTGCCGGCGAGGCAAGCTCTTCCAGATTCGCAGTCGGTATGATAGGTGCATTCTGGACTTTTGGTATTTATATTACTTTGGTCATTTGCATTATTGTTTGCGACAAACGTGCATCGGTGATCAAGACATTTATCATTTTCATCCTCGCAATCTACATCTGCTAAACATCCGTAATCATTGCATTTACCTTGTTCGCAAATTTTTCCATCACCGCAGTGTTTATCTTCTTTGCAAGGCTGACATCTGTTGTCGATGCAGATGTCATTATAATCATTATAATTGCACTCGTCGTTTTGCGTACATTTGATGGGATAACAATCGCCGTTGACAAATCCGCTATCTCTGCATTGATAGGAACATGAATCGGCATTGCAGGATTCACTTATTCGATAATGATGTGAGTGAAGTTGCGAACAGATGCCGACAAGAAAATCGTTTTTGGATGCGCAGAAGGTATAAACTGGATCTTCACTGCAATCAGCGCCAGATGTACAGAAAGATGTGCACAGTCCATTATGGCATATCTGACCATTGTCGCAATCTGCGGATGATTCACAGCGCCAAATCTTTGGATCAGATGGAACACAGATTCCCTGGGGATTGCACGTCAAACCAGGGGAGCAATCGTTATCCGAGCCGCAGTCAGCGCACCTGCCTTGATAACACCGATTAAATTCTGGACAGGATGAATCGTTTTCGCATGAAATATTATCGACACGTTTGCATTTGCTGTCGATGCATGCCGCCCCTGGTTCGCACATCGAGTGATGCTTACACGTTCCTCCGTCTATAACAGCATTAGACGATGGCGCTTTGTTATCTACTGCTTGCTGCACAGAGAGAGCGTTGTCTTTTTTTGTGCATTGCGTGATCGTGCCACTTGCCCATAGTGCGATTATTGTCAATGTGAGGAGCTTTTGCGATGATGATTTCATTTTGGTCTCCTGTTTGTAATCATATCATTTATTGATATGAATATAGTAATTAATGAATTGTGTTTGCTATGTTTTGCGTAATAAAGCTATCCAGTACTAATATTTATCTACTTCACAAGGCATTCTGCCATTCAGAATCCAAAGGCGTGTGTGTGCGATGATGTCATCATACTCAGTGGATAGTTTGCCTGTTTTGTCGGATAAAATGTATTTTTGGATATATTCTTTGGGATCACGGTCGAAAATCTTTGCAGTTTGAATACTTAACCAAATTTGTTCGTATGTGTAATTGATGTCATTAATATCATAAAATTTAATTTTGTACTTTTTAATCAGCTTAACAACCTTGTCAAAATATTCCGATTGCCATAACAAGTCTTTATTGAAAGAAATCAGTTCTGCTATATTGATTTGATATAACTGTTGATTTTTATGGGCTTTAATAAGCCGTTCAAAGATAATTGTTGTTTCAGTGCCTTCGTCATATAAAGATGGATGTGCGTACAATTTGTATTTTTTACTATAAAGGGGTTTAAAACAAATAAATAAATATTTTAAATCTGCCTTTTCAATATCGGCATTTGGGAAAGATTTTTGCAATAAACTTGTG
>JAZODZ010000072.1:0-7726 GCA_045597285.1 Myxococcota bacterium | reverse complement strand
GCACAATATCAGCAGGATGGGCAGAGGGAAGATGCGTCGAAGGTGGCTGCGTCGTAGATAAATGCACGGATGAATATATATTAAACGAAGACCATGTATGTGAAAAAGCATTGAACGGCTGTCACAATGATCAGCATCTTTATAATCAGAAATGCGAAGACGATTCACTCGAACACTGCGGGAATCATGAAGTCAGTTGTCACACCATTGATGGTTGGGAAAAGGGAGCCTGCATTGAGGGCAAATGCATAGCCGAATCCTGTAAAGAATACTATACTTTAACCAATGGCAAGTGCGTATTTGGATGTTCGGAAGATCAACACGAAGTGAACAATACATGCGAAGACAATACTCTTGAGAAGTGCGGCACCTCACAGAAGAATTGCATGGCAATAGAAGGATGGGAAGATGGAACGTGCGAAAAGGGTGAATGCATCCTGAAATCTTGTCAGGAATTTTATCATATTGAAGACAATCAATGCCTGTTTGAGTGTTCGGAAAATCAGCATGAAGTGAACAAAGTATGCGAAGACAATACCCTTGAAAATTGCGGCACTCATGGCAACAATTGTACAGATCTGGATGGATGGGCAACGGGGGCCTGCATGAATGGCACTTGCGTTCCGGAAACCTGCAGTGAAGGATTTCATATTTATTTGAATCGTTGTGAAAAGGATGACTCCTCCAACTGTGGATCCCACAATATGAAATGCATCGTGAATGACGGTTCGGCCTTCTGCGAAAATGGCAGTTGCAAAGTAAGTTGTGACACGGGGTTCCATGAGTATAACGGCGACTGCGAGCCAAACACCCTTGAAAACTGCGGCGCACACGGCTCGAAGTGCACTGTTTCCAACGGCAATCCTCGCTGTACAGCGGCTGGAGACTGTGTCGTCGATAATTGCAAAACAGATTTTCATTCGTATAGCAACGATTGTGAACCCGACAGTACCTCGCATTGTGGCGGGCACGACATCAAATGTAATGTAGCCAACGGGAAAACCAGCTGTGTCAATGGAGCCTGCCATCTCGACAGCTGTAATACAAATTATCACAAATTTAACAATTCCTGCGAAGCCGATACCGTCGATAATTGTGGAGCTCACGGCACCAAATGTACCATCGCCAATGGAACCCCCAAATGTGAAAATGCGATTTGCGGACTCAAGAGCTGCAACACAAATTATCATCCCTATAATGGCGCTTGCGAGGTGGATTCCATCACGAACTGTGGCTCGCATGACAAAAAGTGCACCATTGCCAATGGAACACCCAAATGTGAAAACGGGAACTGCGGTCTTCAGGGATGTAACACAAATTATCACATCTATAATGGTGGGTGCGAAGTAAACTCCACATCAAACTGTGGCGCACATGGTACCGTATGTTCTTATCCGAATGGCGTGGCCACTTGTGCCAACGGTCAATGCAAGCTGGACAAATGCAACAGCAATGCGCACAGTTATAACGGAGGCTGCGAACCGGACTCAGCAAGCAACTGCGGCAGCCACGGGGCCGCATGTAAAGCCAATGCAAGCTGTGTCAACAAAGAGTGTGTCTGCAGCACGAATTATCACGATTATAACGGAACGTGTGAACTCAACGATTCATATCATTGCGGGGCCCATGATAATAAATGCCCAAATTACAGTGGCTGCAATACCACAACCGGTCAATGCGTATGCCAGGCCGGAAAACATATGTATAACGGAAAATGTGAAAGTGACACCACCACAAACTGTGGCTCCCACGGAAACGCTTGTCCGGCTGTCGAACACGGGACAAAAAAGTGTATCGAGGGCAAATGTACATTTGTGTGTAATTCGACCGATACTTGCGGTTCTTCGGCCTATCACCGCTATGAATATACCTGCGAAAAGAATGACGTAACGAATTGCGGTGCCCACGGCGCAGCGTGTACGACATCGACTGTTCCGAACAGCAAAGCTGTCAGCTGCACCAAGAGCAGTTATTGCGGGCAATGCCGTGCAACATCCTGTCTGACGGGTTACAAATTGCAAGACGGTGCCTGTGTGCCCAAATAATTTCACCGTGATAAAACGCCTCGGCATCCCCATTGCCGCATCATTTAAAGGTTTCATCCCTGCAGATACGATCGAGATGCGGCAGCCAAAGTCTCCTTTCAAATCTGCCCTGAGGAGTTTTGTAAAATACCGGACGATCAATGAACTGAGTGCCGGATCCGCAAAGCGCAGCGCGTATGTCAATAGCGCTGCGGGCACGCCGTATGACAATAGGCGTGCCGACCACAAGACACACAAAGGCCATAGGCCGAAAAGATCAAAAAATGCGATTTTGATGTTGACGCGGGAAAATAAATCCTTTATAAGGCTCGCTGTCGATGGCGAGTTGGCCGAGAGGCTAGGCAGAGGACTGCAAATCCTTCTACAGCGGTTCGAATCCGTTACTCGCCTTGCAGGCCCTTCTCAAAGGGCCTTTTTTTTTGCCCATCGTAAATGAAGACCAAATCCACGTTTATTAAAAATCACCTCGCCCTTAACCGGGAAGGCGTTATTTTTTTCTTCTTTTTTATTGCCCTCGGCATCGCCTCAATCTACTCGGGCAAAAGCGGGCTCATGCTTCTCTGGTGCTGTCTTTTCGCCATCCTCGTCATCTTTGTCGTCATGGCGAGAATTAATTTCTCGCAGAATCTGAAGATCGAGAGGCGGTTTGTAGAAGAGATTTTTGCCGGTCGCGACACGCGCATTGACCTCGTCATCGAGAATTGCGGCAAACAGACCGTTTATGGCATTTTAATTTACGAATGTTTTGACGACGGCCGGGAAATCGGCCCGATGTTCATCAAAAAACTTGCGCCCGGCGAAATCGCGGTCGCCCGGTATATGTGTGTTTTTCCTCAACGCGGAAATGCCCATTTCTGCGGATACCAGCTCCGTTCGCGGTTTCCCCTACCCTTCCTCGAGCTGAGAAAAAACATCGACTGGGAACAAAACATCCCAGTCTTCCCACAGCCCATCCCCGGCACCGAACTCATCCAGTTCAATGTCGCTGCATCCGACAAACTGCCTAAAAAATTCCATCGAAAAAAAACGACGATCCGCGAACTCGTCCACGGAAGACGAACCGGACGCATTCTCTGGAAACTTTCCGCACGAAAACAGACCTGGCTAGAGGAAGCTCCGGTGCATACGAGGACAAATCACGGCATGCCCGTCATCGACCTCATCGAAAAAAGCGCACTTGGCTCCTACCACTACGAACGCCAGATTTCTCAAATCACGGCCTTCATACTCAGCCAGATTCAGCAACAAATCAATGGCGAGCTCAGAATCGGAAACACGCGCCTGCCATATGGGTATTCGCCACACCAAAGGCGCGTCATCCTCATTGCGCTCTCAAAAGTTTAATGGTGTATTTTGTCACCAACTCAAGTTTTTCAACCCTAGTGAGTCAATATGAACCCCGAAGAATTAGCTCGTGAATTTGAAAAAACGCCGAAAAGCCTGATGAAAGCCAGTCCAAAACAGGTTCTTTTCGCCGACGATTATCCCGAAGGACGCATGCAATTCGTCTGTATCTCGATGGATGGCGATGAAAATTCCTTAAATAAGGTAATTCATGAAATTTTATCCCAGAACGAGGGCATCAGTCACATTTTTCGTGCGCTCAACAACTTGACAAAAATTAACCATCGCGGAACACTGTTTTTTGCAAAAATGTGTTTTCAGGCAATCGAAACAGCGTCCGACGGCGAAACGACAATGCTCAAGTTCATCCAGTTGCTCGATGCGGTCTCGGACGAGCTTCGCACCGGCATGGACTGGCTGAACGAACGGGCCGCGTCAATGCTCGACGCGTCGCAATCCAACGATGTCAAAATCAACGTCTGGTTGCACTGGGCTGCCGCAGTTTTGCGTTCCAACCCGACGCCCGAGGTCTTTGTCAACGATATTCTGCCGCGGCGCCCGCATAATCTTTCCAAAACGGCCACAAAAAAATTAAAGGAAATGTTTGACAACGCGTCGTGGGATATCCGTTCTGCGGCTTTGTGTCTACAGCTCGGAAACCGACTGATTTCTATTGACAAAGCGCAGGCATTTGTCGATGACGCATACGCGTGTTTTCCGCTTGAAGCGCTTGAAGGCATTGAAATTCTTGCGATTGCGGTTGAGGATGATGCCGCGAAACTGGCCGAAATGGATGTCATTCAGTCAAAGCTGATGCAAATTCGCCGCGAAAATTTATATCTGCGCGACCTGCCCATCGCTCAGTTTGTCGAAGCCAGCGAGTGCGTTTTCCAGAATTCTGGCAGCCTGCCCGACACGCCGTTGAAAGTCGCGCTGGCATTATGCGACCTTCCCAAGGGCACACGGCTGATTCATACGGCTTTCATCGACGATGCCCGACGCGCCGAATGGATTCATATCGCGGTGAAAAATGGCGTATTTAAATCGCTTGCATCTCGATTCTTTGAAAATATTATACTTGACAATCCACTCTGTCTCGAATTCAGTTCGGACATCGTGTCAACTCTTTTGGAACACTATCACGCGGATGCAGTCAAGGCCGATTTATGGCTGGAACTGGTTCAGAAAAATGATTTCGAGACGCTCAAGGCCGAATTGCCTTGGTGGATTGCGTTTTGTAAAGATTAATTTTTGGGGGGGCTGCGCTATTTCATACGCGCAGCCGGCGACGCTATTTCATACGCGTCGCCCATCCTTTATTATTTTACAATCCCACGTTCCTGCATGGCCCGGGTATAAGTTTCGGCAACCTTTCTCGTCATTGCATTTTCCTTGACATTGGAGCCGACAGTCCAAATCCAGTCAAAATCGGCACCGTCCATCTGATTGCCGATGGATCGAAGATATAGCGCCCGCAAGGGATCGCGCTCGAACAGAATTATCGCAGGCTCCTCGTGATATTTGCGGTAAACCACGGGACACTCGATATCGGAAGGAGTTTTGTCGAATTCCTGTTTAAGCCTGGCGACGTCAGACTTACCGGCAGTAAATCTCAGGATGTCACTTGCGTAGCAACGTTCCTCGGGCGTGATTGAGGGCGTATCGAGATAGGTAAAGCTTAACGCGGCGGCGTCTTTCACTTTTAGGGATTTTAAGTAAAAGAAGGCATACTGAAGGATTTCCGAGCTGCAATCTCTTTGCTCCAGGCAAACCCTAAGCATTTGTATCGTTTCGGGCGCGGCCATGGAATCCTTCATGGAATAGAAAGCATACAATATTGCAGGAACAAGTTCTTTTTCCTGATGATTTTTTGCAAATTCCGATTTCAGGACTTGAAAAAGTGAAGCGCGTCCAAGTTTCCAATCGATGCGCCCAAGCGCAATCGCGGCTTCGCGCCTGGAAACAACATCTGCCTCATTGTTTTTGAAGAGTTTAACAAGTTCTTCGTGCGCTTCGGATATTTTGGCCCTCCCGGCGAGATAGGCGGCCCACTGCTGAACTTCTGGATTTTCGTCCAAAAGCAGCTGTCGCGTATGATCGCGTATATCGTCGTTTTGCCACTTTTCGGAGTAGTATGGATTGGAAATCGTCTTCAATATAAAAAGCCGCTCCGATGCCTCGGGACTTTTCATCGAAACAATGGTACCGCCGACATTCTGATACCAGCGAATGCTTCCGCCTGTACAAATGTCACATCCGAATAATATGACAGCGATTGATCCGCACCAGATGAGAAGAAAAGTAATATTTTTATTCTTTAATAACGCAGTTTGTTCTTCCAGGCTGTCCGGGATGTATTTACTCCCGAGCATCATTTTTTTTCGCCACGGTCCCGCAAACACGGCATCGCCGATGGCGAGTGCAACGACATAACTGACAAAGATGCCTGCCAGGAACAGAACGACGATGAGGATAATATTGATCCCCGACCAGACACTGATATTGCGGAGAAAATAACCGACGCCGCCGAATGCTGCACATACCCCCAGAACACTGAACAGCGCAGTAAGTCTCAGACGCTTTCGACTGGAAAGTGTTTTTTTAAACATTCCCAATTCGTACATATTGGGAATGATTTCGATAGGAACGGCTTTTTTTACAGCCACTTCAAACTCCGCAAAAAACCAAGTGCTAATGGCACCTGAGCAATATGCCCATCATAAGACAACGACGACGAATTTCAGTGGAAAGGCGGATGCATCCGCCTTTCCACGACAATCATTACGCCCGGAAAACAGTGACATGCTGAAGGATGACAGGATCAAGCGGCTTGTCTCTGCGATCGCGGCGAACGCGAGCTATCTTCGCTATGAGCTCAACACCCTGGACGACTTTTCCAAAAATCGCATGGTGATCATCGAGCCACGGGGTGGCCACTTCGGTAATAAAGAACTGGGATCCATTTGTATTCGGACCGGCATTCGCCATGGAAAGCATGCCGCCGGTATTATGGCGCAATTTTCTATTGAATTCATCGCGGAATCTATACCCGGGACCACCGGTACCGGTACCGAGGGGGCAACCGCACTGAATCATAAAGTCTGGAATGACGCGATGGAAACAAATTCCATCATAAAACGGACGCTGAACAGTTTCGCCGGTATGTGCATCGGTGAAAGGAATTTGACCAGTGGCCAGCCCAACGAAATTTTTAACAGTATTGGGAACGAGGTCTTCATAAAGTTCAGCGACCATATCGCCCATGGACGTTTCAAAACGGGCATAGAGCTTTCCGGAGCCGGGGATACTAACATTAGCGAATTTATCAAAGCCGACGAGAGTTTCGGGCATAATCTACCTCTGAGCAAGTTCCTGCGTGAATGCAGGATGAGTATTAAGATAGGATAGTATTGGGCAAAAAAAAAGGGCAGGAAACCTGCCCTTTTTTGTCCATGCGAGAGCATGGACAAAGCGAGAAAGTGGATTAGCCACCAATCTGCATGTTTTCGACAACGAAGGTGAGCTCTTCAGTCACAACATCATTGCCTTTACCATCGAGGGCGCTGACTTTCCAGGATTTCGGCCAGCAGCCAAAGAGGAACCATGTACGGATGGCGTTACCAGCATTGTCGTTGAGGATAATGGAGATATCGCGGCGGGTGTACTGACCTTCGCGAGCCTGTCTCCACCATTCCTGGAGGTCGGCGGTAACAATGTAACCTTTTTTCAGGGTGACATCGCCGAATTTGGCACGGCCGGGACGTTTACGGAGGGTCAGATCATCACCATCCTGGAATTCGATGACTTCCAGTTCAGCGCTCAGACCATCAACACCTTTGAAGTAACCAGCGGCAACACCACCGATTTCAACTTTGAAGTTGTAGGCACCAACGTGATCGATATCAGTACGACGGCTAGGCATATTCACACTCCTTTTAGTTTAGTCAAACGCTTCAAACCACTGAAGTCATTTGACGGAACTTAATGTCCCCCCAGGATCGACATGATCAAGGGGAAACGGTTTAACACACACACTCAAAAAAGAAATTATTCGGAAACATCACCACCGGCGGGCATCTGACCAATACGGAAGATGACGAATTCAGCGGGCTTCACTGGGCAGATACCAACTTCGCAAACGAGCTGGCCTGCATCGATGACTTCGGGTGGGTTGGTTTCTTCGTCGCATTTGACATAGAAAGCCTGTTCCGGAGTCTGACCAAGGAAAGCACCTGTTCTCCAGATACGGAGAAGGAAGGCGGTGATTGTACGTTCAACGCGTTTCCACAGACGGTTGTCGTTCGGTTCGAACACGACCCACTGGGTACCGTTTTAAG
>JAZODZ010000071.1:0-3230 GCA_045597285.1 Myxococcota bacterium | reverse complement strand
CGGGTTCGGACAGTTCATCGGGTTCAATTGGTTCCAATCTTTCTTTTGGTTCCAGTAATTCATCGCTTTCCTTTGGTTCCGGTATTTCTTTTGGTTCCAATAGTTCATCAAGTTCCGTGGGTACGAGTACGCCCACAACTGATTCGTCGAGTCCCGTTGGTTCGGACACGACCACAGGTTCGGTCAGTTCATCAAGTTCCGTGGGTACGAGCACGCCCACAACTGATTCGTCGAGTCCCGTTGGTTCGGACACGACCACAGGTTCGGTCAGTTCATCAAGTTCCGTGGGTACGGACACGACCACAGGTTCGGTCAGTTCATCGAGTTCCTTCAATTCGAGTTTTTCAATGGGAACCGAAACCTCATTGAGTGCACCGGATTCGACGATGGCACCTGATAGTACATCGGAAGCCATGGGGACGGATGAAATGACGGACACTGATGATTGGAGCGATTTTGATATGCCCTGGGGGAATCCAAATGATTCCGAGCTCAAAGTTGAATTGCCGAATATTCGTGTCTCGATGAGTTCATTTGGCATGGCAGAACTTAGAAAGCTGCATAAAAAGAATAAAGTATTAGGTAAAATAACTCTAGTGCTAGTTTTTATATCATTGGGCGGATTTATGACTGGATGGGTGTCAACTTGTACGAGGGATCATGACACCATCTTGGGGATTGGCATGGCTGTCTTTGCAGGTGGTATTGTACTGACGCTTATTATGACTGCTTTTGTTGGCAAAACCGCCAAGGCTGCCACCGAATTGTTTAAAAATGAATTTGTACGTCGTGAACTTAGCCAGTATGTCGATAAGGTGCAATTGCAAGATAATGAATATGTTTATACGACCAATCCGGTTTCGATTTCAAAGGGCGAGGATTTGTCCGGGGCTCTGGCTCCAGAATGTGTCATTCGTGATTTGGGACTTAGTGACAGCCGATGTAATGAAAATCATGTGAGAGAGTGGATGAGTGGGCTTTATCACGGCACCCGGTTCAGATTTTTTGAAGTCAGATTATTGAATGTATATTATACGGGGAGCGGAAAGAATCAGCGAAGACATGAAGATCTCGTCTATAGCGGGCAGGGATATATTTTTAAAACAAAGGTTAAAATGCCTTTTGGCGTTCAATATGTTTTCAATCCCAAATGTGGTGATCTTACGGTTGAGACTTTTGATAACGCCTACAATGCCTTTAAATGCAATAATCAGTTTGGCTCATTCCAATTGGCTGCAAAAGGAACGCTTAGTCCAGAAGAGCTCAAGGTCTTTGACATCCTTGAAGCTCGCGAATTTAAAGTCTGTTTGCTGAAACTGGCTAAGATTTTTCGCGAACAATTTAAACTATTGAGGCAGATTCCTATGTTTCAAGAGCTTTTCGGAAGTAACAATTTGTCTGTGCGTCTGATAAATGAGAACCTTATTATTCTTCGCGATGGGCCTTTTGATTATTTCGAAATCAATCTGGATCAAGAGCTTGAAGATGAATTCGCCAAATTTGGCCGTGAATTGTCCGAATTTGTTTCGGTTCTTGAAACGATGGGGGCATTGTCTCTGGTTTCGGGGGATGTCGCATAATAAAATAAATGGCTCTGTACCAAAAAGCCATTTGAACCCAAAATCCGTATAAGGATTAATATATTTCGTCATCACGGCCTCCATTCAAAACCTGGCAAGGTAGAGCCTAACAAAAGGATTACCCCCATACTTTATCAATCTGCACCATAGCTCGCTCGAACTCAAATGGCGAGGATTTTTCACAGGCACGGCCTGCGGCATACGCCGGGTGCTCGCCTAGAGACGTGCGGACCGCACGTCTCTACGGCTCGTTGACGGGCTATCGGCGCCGCCGATACGCCCTTTGGCCGCCCGCTATCGCTACGCGATACGCGGGCAGCGCATTTTGCACGCCCAAAACCGCCGCCCCCCCTGCATCATTCCTCCGCTTCTCGCTCGAACCGCTCGATCACGCAATCGTGCGCCTTTCGCTTATCGTAACTGATGCCGACCAATATCAACTCGCCATAATAATATTTTAACTTGCCAGGATAATTATTGTCATGAATTTGTTCAATTGCAGCTTTGACATCTTTTTTGAACTTCAATTCGATCACGATGGCTGGCATCTGCACACGCTTTTTGGGCAATAATACGATATCGGCAAATCCTTTGCCCGTGGGGAATTCACGGATCACATGATATTGATTCTCGGCATAAAAACATAATACTGAAACCACACAGGCGAGCGCATTTTCATTGTTATATGCCAACACGGATGTCATATATTGATGTGTCTCTTCAACCATCCGGGCAACCGTCGTATTGTCTTCGGCACAGATGGATTCTATAAACTTTTTGGAACGTTGATATGGCTTTATGGCATCCGGCCAGGCGCATTCTTCGAGTGCCCCTCGAAATGCCAGGCGAACTTCCTCATTCGGGATAAATACCTGCGATGTCTCTTCATCATAAGCCAGGTAACCGATATGCGCGAGCAAAGTATAACAATGATTTTTATTTTTGGGAAGCGTAAATGAATTGTCATACGATGTCGTATCGACATTGACGCGCCCGCCGCCTATCATGCACATCACGTCATTATATACACCATCCAGATCGGCATTGATATAATCGAGCAACGACTCAAACGTATCCGTCTTCGTCCAATAACTGCCATAAACACGGCTCTTCATCGCTTGAACCAACGAACACGGATTGTACACATGGTGCTCATGCGGAAGCATATAACCGTCGTACCACTCAGCGGCTCCGGCGCGATCCATCCCAAATTGCTCACACAGTGCATCGACTTCCGAAGGCAAAAACCCCACATAATTTTCCAATTCCAAAGGCCGAAGCATCGTATATTCATAAAATTGATTCAACGACGACTGCGTTTTATACTTTTTGACCGGCAATATCCCGGTCATATAGGCAAGAGCCACCACATCATCCGTATCTTCCTGCTTGAACAGGTCGCGCAGCAAATGAATCCAGTCTTTCTGCAACTTCTCGTCGTTTGGACAATAGCGAAACACGGCATCCCATTCCTCTATGTCAAATATAAATTTTGCCCCGATTTTCGCGTGAACCTCGATAAGGGCATCGGCAAGTGTCATGTCTTTAATCCCGTCTATCGACGGCCATTTTTCACAAACTTCATCAAGGATTGCCACTCTGATACGCTCAATAAACGTCTTTGGTTCCTGTCCAGCCTGAAAAAATGAC
>JAZODZ010000070.1:0-30673 GCA_045597285.1 Myxococcota bacterium | reverse complement strand
CCTTGAATGTCAATGTAACATCTGAGAGCGGCTCTGCGCCAAGACTGACGGTCGCGGTCGACGTGGGGGCTCCCTGGCCAAGTATCGTTGGATCCGCAGCCAAAGCCACGGTTGCCGAGTCGTTGTCGATGATCGTGAAGAGCGCCGACTGCCCTTTGATGCCATCAAAGTTCTCATCCGTCGAAGCGCCGGTGAAACTGACGAAAGCTGTCTGCTGGCCGTCTGCCAGGTTGTCGTCGACGACTTTGACGTTCACAGTCTGTGGCGTATTCCAGTTTTCTTTCGTGAATGTAAGCGTCGATTCGCTCATCACGGCCAGCTCGGTCGAATCGGACGATGCCACGGTCACGGTAACATCGGCCTCTGGCTGGGCCTTGAGCGCCACAGTCACGGTATCGGTCGCGCCACTGTTCTCGGCGTATGATGCTGCTGTCGATGTCATGACAAATCCGGCTTCGTCGTTATCGACCGTCGTGAACTCCACTTCTTTGGACAGGCCATTAAAGTTGGTATCTTCCGAAGTCAGTTTGAGCGTGATGATAGATTTGACATTGCCATCGACGAGAGCATCGTCCACAGAGCTGACGATCACGTCATTCGGCACATTCCAGTTATCCGGCGCGATCGTGATCGTCGTTTTATCGGCCTTGATCTCGGTGTCATCGCCAACGGTGATCTCGACAGTGACATCGCTTGTAGGTTGGGATGAAAGTGACAGCGACATCTTTACGGCATCCTCACTCCCCTCAGTGACAATCAGTGAATCACCGTACGAAATCGCGAGATCTGCGGTATCGATGTCCTTCACGGTGCCTGTGTAATCCGAGCTGAAGTTGTAATCCGCGTCTTCTGAAGTGGCAGTCAATGTCAACACTACCGGTTGGTCGCCATCAATGATGTTATCGGCGACACCCATCAGTTGAATCTCTGTCCCCTTGTTCCAATCTTCGGCTTTTACCGTGATTTCGGCGACATCGAAGGCAGCTTCGGTGGCGTCATCCACAGTCAACGCGATTTTGACATCATTCTTGGGAATCGTGTTGAGTTTGAGCGTGAGTGGATAGAACTGACCTTCGGTCAATTCAAACCCATCGGACTGGAGGTTCATCGACATGCCGGGTTTGTCGTTGTCGACGTTTGTCACCTTGATCGGCGGTGCCTGGAGCCCCTCATAATTGCTGTCTTTCGACGTAGCAGGCACGAAATAGACCGTGTAATTCTGATTGCCATCGGCCTCTGCATCATCCACGCCTGTGACCGTGATTTCCTGCGGAACATTCCAGTTGTCTTTGGTAAACGTCAGACTATCCGTCGAAACCGTACCTTCGGTATCATCGGATGAAGCGACTTTGAGCGAGACATCGGAAGAGGGAATCGAAGCAAGCGCAATCGTAAACTTAGCGGGGTCGGCGGTCTGGTCTTCGTACGTCAGCAGAGAAGTTTCAGAAAGCACAAAACCTGGCTTGGTCGTGTCGAGGTTCGTGAGTTCGACGGATTCGGCAACGAGCGCGTCGAAGTCTTTGTCTTCCGATGTCGTCGTGACCTTGATAGTGTATTTCTTGTCGCCGTCGAGCAGATAATCTTCGACGCCAGTCACGATGATCGACTGCTCGTGCTGCCAGTTATCGGCATTAAAGACGATTTCGCCGCAAGAAACCTCGACTTCTTTGGGATCAAATTCGGGGACGACTTCGCATGTCACGCGCACTTCCTGACTCGGGGCGTTGTTGAGATGCAAGGCGAGTGAAACGGTTTTGCCTTTTTCGTCGGTCGTCTTGTCGGCGGGTTCGTCGAGACTGATTGCCGGGTTTGCGATATAGACGCAGTCGCCTTCTTCGTTGCAGGTTTTGCCCGTTGCGCAAGCCTCTTTGTCGACGCATTTGGGATAGAGGCAGTTGCCTTTTGAACAGACTTTGCCGTCGTTGCAAGTCATGTCGAGGCATTCGTTGTCGAGGCATTCGCCGCCGCGGCACGACTGGCCTTCGTCGCAGTGCTGGGTGAGACACGCCGTTTCTTCGCAGATGCCCTTGATGCACTGCCAGCCATCGGCGCACGGCTCTTTGAGCGTCTTGCAAAGGCTGTCGATACATTGTCCCTTGGAACATTCCTGTCCTTCACCGCACGTCATTTCCGAAACACTGCCATCCTCGCCCGTGATGAGGCATCCGTCGTCGTAACAACGACCATTCATACAGGTTTGGTTTGCCAAACAGTTGACGGTTTTGCATGGATCGACAACTTTGTCGATGCAAGTATGGGTGGCTTCGTCACAGACTTTGTCGTCGGCGCAAACTTCAGTGCCGCAAAGGTCTTTGCAAACCTTGTCGACGCATTGTTGCGTTTCGGTACATAGCGAGCAGGGATCGACGGTTTTGTCGATGCAAGTCTGAGATGCTTCGTCACAGACTTTGTCTTCAGCACACACTTCGGTGCCGCAAAGATCTTTGCACACATCGTCCACGCATTTCTGCAATTCGGTACACACCTGATCGCCGCACTTCTGGCTGGAAGACCCCGAATCGTCGCCACAGGACGATACTGCAAGCGCCATCGCGGCACAGCACGCAAGCGCCAGCCTTCTTCTCGTCACTTCGTTCATACAATACTCCTTAATCCATGCCCTAATCGGGCGTCGCGCATGAAATGTGAGAATTTTAATCAAATCTCAATCATTAAGCCGTGAGTATAATCAGTTTTAATGGGCTGATTCAACTGTTGCGGGTAGATTCTCTTGGTTTACAACAAAAAAACAGGCTCTGTTTAACCACCGTGGATATGGTGATAATGCCTAAGGGATTGAACTGTCGCGATAAAATACATTATTCAGACAGTTCTTGAGGTTCTGTGAGTTTACCTATAAATAGACCGCCTTCGGGTTGATGGGGCATTCACGCTTCATCACGATTTACATAGCGAGTACGAGGATTATGCTTCATTTCAAAGATGGATTTGAAACCGAGAATATCAAAATTGTTCGTCACAACATCGGTTCATTTGGGGTCAATACGTATTTTTTAATCAGCAAAAAGACGCGTCATGCGGCAGTTGTCGATCCCGGCGGTGCCGTCGATTTGCTTGTCGAAGCGTTGAGGGCTGAAAATGCGATCGTCGATTACATGCTCTTTACGCACACGCATGTCGATCACATCTATGGTGCCGAGGATCTCAAATGCGCCTATCCCGAGGCTAAGATTGCATACCATAGCAAAGAAAAACCGGTGGTGGAGAGCATACCGGATATGTGCGCGATGTTCGGGATGGCGATTTGTCACATGCCTGCGCTGGAGTTCGACTTGGAAAAGAATCCGGAGTTTTGCATTGGCGATATTCAGCTTCGTTCATTTTTAACGCCGGGACATACGCCGGGCGGCGTGTGCTTTTATATTCCCGAGGATAAGCTGGCACTGACCGGTGACACGTTGTTCAAGGGCAGCGTGGGCAGGACGGATTTCGAGGGTGGTTCGGGTTCCGATTTGCGGAAATCACTCGACTTGATCGTGAGCGCACTGCCGGATGATGTTCAGATTCTGCCTGGGCACGGTCGTTATTCGACGATTGGAAATGAGAAGGCAAACAACTTCTATCTTCGCGTCGACCGATGGAGATAGACGATGAGAAAAACCGCTTCATTACTTGCTGCCATGCTTCTTGCAGGCACCGTGATCGGTTGTTCCTCGAGCGTGTCCATGCCGGCCAGTCAGGCCGAGTTTCAGCTTTTTGTCGATGTCACGCCGAAAGAAGCCGTGATCATGGTCGACGACGCCGTCGTGAGCAGTGGCAAGAATACGGCAGAAGTTCCGCTGAAAATACTCGCCGGAACGCGTCGAATCACGATTCTCTGCGACGGTTATCATCCATTCCGCACGACGCTGGAATATATACAGGCTGGCGAGACATATACGCTAAAGACGACGTTAATCGCGGCGGAATTTTAGGCGTCGCGTTTTTGTTTTTTATTTCGCGTGCCTATTTCATACGGCACGCGAGCGGGCTATTGAACGTGCCGTTCAATACGCCCGCCTTTTTTATGCAGTTTGGCGCTCACGATTTCCGTCTGAGGTATGCGACGGTTTCGACGAGCGGTGTTTGCGGGAACATGTCGACGTAGGTGAGCGACGTGAGTTCGAAGGCAGTGGCGAGTAGCGTCAGATCGCGGGCAAGGCAGGAAGCCTCGCAAGAGACATAAAGTATTTCTTTTGCGTTTGAACGGCAGATATCTTCGGCGATGGCTTTGGAAAGGCCGTCGCGTGCCGGATCGCAGATGATGGCTTCGGCCTGAAGCGCAGATTTGGGCAAGCCTTTTGAGAGGTCGCATACGTTGAGCTGGACGCGTGTATCGGGTTGCCAGGAGGGGGAACTGTCGCGTACGCCGCGGGAAAATGCCTGTTCATCGCAGAAGAATTCAAATGCGTCGACGCGAGGTACGCGGACGGCGGCGCGAAACGACAGGTTTCCCGAACCGGCATAGAGATCGACGATATACGGATAACTTTTGTTGGCGAGGAATTCGTCGACGAGTTTGTGGAGCAGGAGGTTGGCATCGGGCGTGGCCTGGCCGAAGTCGCCGATACGTCGCCACGATACGGTCGGAATGCCGTCGAGCGCGACGATGTCCTTAATCCAGGCATTGCCAAAGGTTTGTTCTTCGATGCGAATGCCGGCAAAGGGACCGTTGTCGATGGCGGATTTTGCGAAATCGTGAAGAAAAGCCAAGGATGGCTTGGGGGCAGACTTTATGTTTTTTCTAGCCCCCGGGCGATGCTGATATTTTTTTAACACGCGTGATTCGGGGATGCGGAAATGGGCATAGATGCTGGTTTCGCAGTCCTGATCGAGCTGGATGTCGAGCTGGATGTCGTGTGTATCTGGCAGATTGTCCTGGAGCCATGCGACGGCGTTTCGTAGCTCTGGGGTGATCACGGCACAAGGCGCAGCAGGGATAATCGTGTGTGTGCCGCGGGCAAAGAATCCGACCTGGCCTTGGGCGGCATGGAGTCTGAGACGATGCCGTGTGCCGTCGAGTGCGTTGTCCGGAAGACCGCATAGCCGTAAGGGGATATCGTTGAGATGAGCGGCCTTGAGTATTTCGGCATGTACGGCCTGTGCTTTTAATTCGAGTGCGCATTCGGGACGCACGTGTCGGAAACCGCATCCGTCGCAGGATTTCGAGGCTGGACAAGTATCCTCACATCGATAGGCGGAATCGTTGTCGCGGGAAATGGCGCAGCATCGGCCGAAGGATTTTTTTTCATCGAGGATAACAGCTTCGCCAGATTCGCCTGGCAGTGCACCTTCGACAAAAAAGGTTTTTCCGGTTTCGGATGAAATTCCCTGGCCGCCTTTGGCCATGCGTATGACATGATATCGCATCTGTTTTCCTCAAAGCATCGATTGCAGAATCCGCAGGCGGCAGTTTAACCGAAATCGCGGTAACAGTTCAGCCCCCGTAAAAAAATGAAAAAAAATGACCTCCAAGTGTCACAAAATTCATTTTTTGTCATCATCTTGTGTGTGGGGGGGGACGCTCGACATGAGGAGGTAAAAATGTACGCAACTGGCTTTACATAACGGTTTTATCACTGACCATCATATCGTGCGGCCTGCCCCTTGGTCAGGGAACGCGATCACTGTATCCGGACGCGGATGCAGAGGATTGCGGGTTGCACTCGCCAGGCACATTCTGGACACTCATTTTTTACGCCTTGAACGCGGAAAGGGGGTGGTGTGCCAGGCCGCACGTTTGTTGGGCTAGGCGGCGGCTGGCGGGCGGGAATGGGAGAGAGGAAACCCTGTTTCCTAGTAGATCTATGTCTGAATTTTGCCCTATGGCTTGCGTGTCTTGCTTGAAAACTAAGGTGCAATGTAATAAAAAGATAAGTTGCTCATTTTTGTGAACCGTTTGGCTGAGGTTGAATATGATTCGTAGCGCAAAAGATATTCCGGCTGAGATTAAGAGTATTGTCGGAAAGTTCTACATGAACAACGTTGAAAAGGCTAAAGAGGCGTTAGTGCAATTGCGCATCGACAAGCCTGAATACAATAGCCTTCTCGACAATGTTGAGCAGCTTTTTGAGAATGCCCCGGAGAGTGTTTTTACGTTCTATGATGAGCTGATTGCTTTGGATAAGATGTCAGAGGTGATTAGTCCTGAAATCGATTTTTCGATTGATTCGCTCATGGATGATGACGATGAAGTCAAGGGTTCTGCGGAAGTCGATGATGACAACTTCAAGCTCAATCTCGATGATGAAGAAGGTGAGGTTGCCAAAAAGACCGATGACGACATTGAGATGCCGGAGTTGAACCTTAATTTTGCATTGGTAGAGTCAGAAGACTCCTCTAAAGAGGATAAAAAAGATTCCAGCGACGAAGAGAAGGATGCCGTAAAAGTGCCTCTCTTTGAGTCGTCAGAAGATAAGCACGAGTCGGTGAAGAGCTGTTTTTCTGAGGTTATGGAACAGCCTTCTTCCGAAGAAGATGACGATGATGACAAACCGTTCGATATTTCTGCGTGCCTGATAAAGAGCAGTTCGTCAGAGAGTGAATCCGAGAAGAGTTCGGATGATGATGGCATTAAGCTCGTAGGTGAATCGGGTGGGCAGAATTCGGAAAGTGATTCCGCAACCGAAAGTATCGAGCTCAATATCGATTTCGATGACAATGATGCGGCCTTTAAGATGCCGAGCCTTTTTGCCGACGATGACGAGGATAAAGAGAAGGCGGAAGAGAAGAGTGCTCGTCGTTCATCCAACGATGATGATTTTTCGTTCTCGAAAGTTCTCGAAGTGCCGAAAACGCCGACACCAGTGCCCGAGGCGATTCTCATCGAGTCTTCTGCCGATGATGCTAAGTCCTCTGAAGAAGAGAAAGAAGATAAAAAAGATGAGAAGGAAGTGAAGAATGACGTCCCGGCATTCGACATTCCTATTATCGAGACCCAAAAAGAAGAGAAGAAGGCGGAAGGAGAGGAGGAGGAAGTTCCATTTTTCCCGCTGATCGGCAAGATCGATACTAAAAAATCTAGTGACAAGAAAGACGCTGATAAAGACGTCAAGAAAGACGACGCCAAAGATGTCAAGAAAGACGACAAAGACATCAAGAAAGACGACGCCAAAGATGTCAAGAAAGACGACAAAGATGTCAAGAAAGACGCCAAAGATGTCAAGAAAGACGATGACGATATCGATATCCCAATTTTCGACATTGGCGCTCTCTTGACGGATGATTCGAAGAAAGAATCGAAGGAAGAGGTAAAGAAAGAATCGAAAGAAGAGGTTAAAGAGGAAAAAGTTGCTAAGCCCATTAAGCCTGTGCTTCTGCCTACGGGTTCTTCTTTGAAACGCGACAATAAGATTTTTGAAACTGCGACGCCGATTCCCAACAAGATTTTGTCGAAGAAGCCGCTGTCTGACAAAGAAACCGCGACACCGATTCCCAATAAGATTTTGTCGAAGAAGCCGTTGTCAGACAATGAGACTGCGACGCCAATTCCCAACAAGATTTTGCCGAAGTCTTTGTTTAACAAAGAGAAAGAGAAAGAAACCGCGACGCCAATTCCCAACAAGATTTTACCGAAGTCTTTGTTTAATAAAGATTCCAATAAGATCTTGTCGAAACCGTTGTCTGACAAAGAGGCTGCGACGCCGATTCCTGAACATTTTAATGCAAAGTTATTGTCAGACAAAGAGACCGCGACGCCGATTCCCAACAAGATTACCGATAAAGAGCAGGCCACGCCGGTGCCCGAGTTTATGAAACGAACTCGTGTTTCTACGCGTGAAGGTCAGGCTGATATTACACCGATTCCTGAACAGATATCTGGGTTCCGCAAGATTTCTGCTTTTAGCGATAAGAAGGCTTCGGAACACAAGACTGCACCTGCATTGCAGGCAGTGCCGTCGGCGTCATTCTTTGGCGTATCCGTTGCCAGCCTTGATGAGATCAAATCGAAGCTTGGCGAATCGCCGAAAAAGCCCGAGCCGGTCAAGAAATTTGAGCCGCTGAAAAAAGAAGAGCCGGTGAAGAAGCCCGAACCGGTGAAGAAATATGAGCCTCTGAAAAAGATCGAGCCAGCAAAACCGCTCAGTACGGTAAGAAATGACGATGCGACGCCGTTGCCTGGGTTCCAGAATTCAAAACTGCATCAGCAGAAAGTGACAAGCATTGCATTGAATGCGATCAAGCCAACGAGCACGACAACGCCTTCACGGTCGTCTTCCGGTATTATAGCGACCGATCCCGTTGCCCGGCTTCGTCCGCTCAGTCGCATTCCGCGGTTGGTGTGCAAGCTCAGTGAAATTCCCAAGAATGTCAACATCAATCCCAAAGCGGGATTCCTGCTTTCGATGATCGATGGCCGGACCACGATATCGGATATCCTCGATATTTCGGCATGGCCAGAAGAAGAAACCGCGAGGCTGATGCTCGAACTCGAAGACCAGGACGTCATCTTCTTCCGATAACCTCATCCTGGCCCCTCTTCATACATGCGAGGGGAGAGAATTCACCCCCTAAAACACCCTCTCCAAATGGCGAGGGGATTTGATTATATAAGGAGATAAAATGAGCCTTCTTCATTTGAACGACGAGAATTTTAATAGTGAAGTCAACAAATCCCCGGCGATGGTCGTGGACTTTTGGGCGACGTGGTGTGGTCCCTGCCGTGCCCTCGGGCCGACGATTGAAAAGCTGGCCGATGAATTCGACGGCAAAGTCGCGATTGCCAAATGCAATGTCGATGAAGCCAATCAGGCCGCCTCGAAATGGCGCATCCAGAGCATTCCGTGCATCATTGCATTCCGCAATGGTGTGGAAGTGAGCCGCGTCGTGGGCAACAATCCTCCGAAAGTTCGTGAACTCGTGGAATCCTTACTGTAACCATGCCGACATCTGAAACCATTAAAGACCTTTTCGTCAATTTTAATGACCATCTGACGTCATTCTGGACGCCCGCCATCCTGGCGCTTATCTTTCTTTCGTTGGCCATTCATGCCCTTGCAAAAGATAAGAATATTCGGATGTGTATTCTGTACGTGTTTCTCCTGCTGTGCTGCGTTGGCTACATCGCATGGGGAGATCAGATCATCTCGAAACTGGCGGATCTTTGGTAATTCAAAAAAATCGCGGGGCGTATGCGCACAGAATGCGACAGCATTCGAGCACATAGCCCCGCGCCAATGCGGCGTATCGACGTGAGTCGATAGCCGCATCCCGATTAAAAAAGAAACCGTGATGCGCGATATAAAACTGCGCATCGCGTGTGTTTGTGCGCTATTGCGCGTGAATTAGAACTCGAGTTCCTTGTAGACGCGGAGCATTTTGTAGGCGTGCGAGACGAGGCCGGAAATGCGGTCTTCGGCAGGTTCATAGTTGAGTTCGACGACGTTCGTGCGGCCGGCTTGTTTGAGGAGGTCTTCGAATTCGGCTTTCGTGTAGGGTCGGCGTTCGAGCGCGACGCCGTTATCGGCGAGCATCTGGCGAATCGTTTTGAACTGCGAACGCGTCGTGGCGAACATCTCGAGTTCGCGGTCGATGTCGAGTTCTTCCATCCAGTAACGGGAATCGGCGAGGAAGCCGAGTTTTTTCGCGGCCTGCTTGAGAATGCCGAAATGCTGCGAGTAAGTTACGCGGCCGTCTTCGAGCGTGCGCACCGGGTATTTGATGTCTTCGCCGAACTCGATGATGAACATCTGCGTGTTGAAATTGGCGAGTTTGGCGAGGTTGCCGAGGAGGCGGAGTGAACCGGAGTTGAGGATGAAGTCTTCGGGAGCGTCGCAGAGGTTGAGTTTGTATTTGAAGATGAGTTGAATCGAGTCGCCTTCGCCGATGAACGTGATTTTGTTGTTGTCGGTCTGGTGGACGGGTTTGAGCTCTCGCTCGCCGACATCGGGCTGGTCATCGTCGTCTTCTTCGTCGTCATCGCTGCCTTCGAGGGACATTTTGCGGACGCTGACGGAGGGCAGGTTGGCGATGAATTCGTCGGAATAGATGATGTCGAATTTCTCGCCATCGAGGATTTCTGCGATTTTTTCGATGTCGCCCTGGACGATGCGGATGTTCTCGATGGATTTGAGGGCTTCTTTGAGCGCTGCGGCCTGGGCTTCGTCCGGCGTAAAGATCGTGTATTCGAGTTTTGTGTCGGGGATTCTGGCGGCCGCAGTGGTGACGAATGCGCGTGCGGTGTCGCCGTTTCCGCCGCCGACTTCGAGGACGCGGCAGGTCTCTGTGCGGATAGGCGCATACTGCGTGATGATGTCGTAAACGGCTTCGCCGTAGGCGCGATCCTTGAGGACTGCGTGCGGTTTGGCGAGCATCGACGAGAGGCGTGCGCAGTTGCGATCGAGTTCGAGCGTCTTGTCGTCAATCGTGATGATTTCCATGTGGAGCGGCTTGCAGCGGACGGGCTCTTCCCATTTTTCGAGAATGTTGCCGTTTTCGTCAACTTTTGTGCGGACGGTCTCGGTGACTTTGGGATAGGGCATGGTCGAGATGAGATACGGGGGAATGTTGAAGTGGCTGTTGCGCGTTTTGCGAACGGGTTCTGCGGAAAGTTTGACGGCCTGGATGGAGCAGTGCGACCAGAGTTCAAGTGAAGCCGTGAGGCGGAGTTCGGCGTCGGCCACGGGAATGTTGTCTTCGGTCGCGAGGATTTCTGCGATTTCGCCGACGGTCTTGTCACCCTTGAGGTGACTCCAGACGCGGGATTCCCATTCGTCAAGTGTGATTTTCATCAGCGAGTTCTGAGTCTGCGTGTCGAATGCGTAAATGACGACGGCTTTGGGATTGGTGGCATCGACGGTGATCCATTTGGCGAGCGTCGGATACATGTCGTGCGTTTTCTGCGGTTCGAAATCGTCGTCGGGCAGGATGCAGGCGAGTGGGCGGAAAACGGAGAGGAAGTTATTGAGCGTGTCCTGTCCGAAGGTTTCGCCGAACTGTTCCATGACTTCATCCGCCGTTTTAGGACCATCATTGAAGAATTCCAGGAAGTCCACGAGATCCTCGCTCATCTGGATGATGTAGCCGTAGATGTTGTGATAGACGAAGAAATCGTCGCCGTTCTGGAAATAATCGAGGTGCGGGGAGAGGAAGAGCGTGCCTTCGAAGAGGGGAGCCTTCGTCTCAGCGGCGTTTTCTGTGGTTTCAGCGGCGTTTTCCGGGGCTTTCGTCTCAGTGGTTTCTGTGGTTTCAGCGGTGGTTTCCGGTTTTTTCTTGTCAGTCATGGCCTTTTCCTGGGTTAAGGGGTTGAGAGTTTGAATATTGTCCAAAAATATTGGCCCGCGAGGGCGTATCGAAATTAATGATGTGAAATGCGGATGAGCTGGTTGCCAATGAGAATGTGCGCGGTATCCATGACTTCCATGGGTTCCTTGAGTCGGACGAAGGTTCCGTTGGAACTGTTGAGGTCCGTGAGGATGGCGTAGTCCTTTTGTACTTTGAGCGAGGCGTGGGTTCCGGAGACGAAGCCATCGAGGGGGAAGATGATGTTGGCGCGGGTTCGACCGAGCGTGACGGTCGGCTGCCAGAGCCTGTAGACATTCCCTTCCGAAAATGGACCGAGGATCGAGCGGAGATAACCCCAACCCTGAGATTCCTCGCCACCGATAAGGGTGGTTTCTTCACCGCGAGGATTCGCCAGGATGGGCTGATCTGAATTTCCGTGTGCATAGAGGAGAAGTTCCTCGCCAATTCTGAAGATATCGCCACTGTAAAGGATGATGGATTCGTTTGAAATCCTGAAGAACACGCCGTTGAGGCTATTGAAGTCTTCGATAACGACTTTGTTTGGCGAACATAAGATGCGTGCGTGTTTGGGACTCACGAACTGATCGTTTCTGAGTGCTTCGGAACTTCCTCGCCCGATGATATTTTCGCCCATGAAGAGCTGAAAACGCTCGCCTTCGGAACCGTCATTATTGATATGGCAGAACGTGAATGGGGAATATTCCTGGGTTTTAGCGGCATGAATCTGCCCGAATGTCATGCTGTCCCGTGCCGTGTTAGGGATATTCATGGAAGACATGAGGACGCGGTCGGTGACGTTTGGCGAGATGCCGTCGTCGCAAACCGGATCGTATTCGTGCACATTTTCCTGTACGGTGTCGATGGGGTTTCCACAGTTTCCGCAGAATCTGTGGCCTTCAATGATCGGGCTTCCGCATTTGGCGCAATTTCTTTTTTCCGGTTCCGGAAGGTCGCGTTCATTGAGGGACAGTACCTGCTTTGCATCGCTGGAAACTTTAAGATTGAGCTGGCGATTTTCCGGTTTTTCGTTGGAATCGTTTGTCGGTCGCACGCGATCGACGATTTTGGGCTTTGAAACAACCTTCTTTTTGGTGGTCGTTTTTGTGACAGGTTTGTTCTGTGTGGGCTCAGGCTTTTTTTCGGGGGCCGGAGCGGATTTTGGGTTGGCCTGGGCAGCAGCGAGTTTAGGGGACAGCCGTACTTGATTTGTCGGTTCTTGAGGCGGTTCCTGCTTTTTCGAGTCGGTTGATTTTGGGGTTAAGTCAAAGGGTTCGACTTTCAGGTCAAAGGGCTTGAAATTTAAGTCAAAAGGTTTGGCCTTTGAATCGGCAGATTTGGACTTTGTGTCACCGGGTTTGGCTTTGGCGTTGCTGGGTTTGGCCTTTGAATCGGCGGATTTGGCTTTCGAGTCGAAGAGCTTGGCTTTTGAGTCGATGGCTTTGGCGTTAGGTTTTAAGGCTTTTCCGGCAGTCGTGTAGACGGCCGGAGCTTTTTCATCCTCATCAAGCATATTGGCAAAAATGCTTGGATTTGGGTTGTCGCCGTCGACAAACCAGTCGTCGAAATCATCCGGAATGGAAGAAAGCGTCGAAGACGGGAGTTCGAATGGGTCGCTGTCCAAGGAGCCAGACAGGCTGTGTCCGCAGAACTGGCAGAATTTGAAGTTCGAGTCATTGTGTTTTCCGCATTCAGGACACTTCATATCGATACCTTTTTGAGTTGTGATGCCGTCGGCATCAACGTGAAAAGAGTCAAAGCCCTAAACATTGTCATACGACTTTAATGTGCGACAATATCCACTCCGTGAGCCTTTTATCATTAAATTCGCAAGACGGCTTGCCCTTATTTAATATATAAGGTTTTTTGACACGTGTGATAAAGGATTATCTGCAATGAAGAGTTCGGAAACAGTAGTTCTCCTTGGCGGTGAAAGCGAGGAACGAGAAATCAGCATACAGTCAGGGACGTGCATCGCGAATGCGCTTAGGTCGATCGGCATCGAAGTGGACACGTTTGACTGGGATCCTTCCAGGATGTCGGAATTTCTTGGATTGGGATACAAGCGCGTGTTTATCGCGCTTCACGGCGGAAGCGGGGAGAACGGGACGGTTCAGGCGATGCTGGATCTGGCGGGCATACCTTACACGGGAGTCGGTATGCGTCCGGCGGCGGTGTGCATGGACAAAAGCCTGTCGAAAACGATTGCATCGGCGAGCGGTGTGCCTGTGCCCAAGTGCTTTATGCTGGGGGCGGAGCGAGCGCGTGAGTGGGTGGAAAAAGGCGCGGAAAGCGGCGTGGATGCTGAGGTCAGCAGGATCGTGTCGGAACTCGGTATGCCGTTGATCGTCAAGCCTGCGCGTAACGGTTCGAGCGTCGGCGTGACGCTTGTGGAAGATGCGGCGCAGGTTCGCCAGGCCGTTTCCGATGCTTGTTTTGACGGCGATATCGTGATGTTCGAGCAGTATATCCGCGGGTATGAGCTGACGGTGGCGATGCTCAATGGCCGCGCACTCGGCGTGTGCCAGATTATCCCGAAAAATAAATTCTACGACTACGATGCCAAATACAACCGCAACGATACGGAATACCTGACGCCGTCCTCCCTCGGTGCGGATTTCGATGAGAAGCTTTGCCGTATGGCGGAACGAGCCGCGGCGGCACTCGATTGCACGTCCGGCGTCGTTCGCATTGATTTTCTGGCGGATCGCGAACTGAACCCGTATTTCCTCGAGGTCAATACGGTGCCGGGTATGACGTCACACAGCCTCGTGCCCAAAATTGCACTCCAGGCTGGCTATGATTTTCCGTCGCTGTGCAAGATGATTCTGGACATGGCTTGATGGTGTAGGGCAGGGTACGGGAGTAAGGAGAGACGTTCCATGGAACGTCTTTACAGAGGTAGACTTCAAAGAGAGACGTTCCAAGGAACGTCTTTACAAAGGTCTTCTTTTGGGGCGTGTATTGGGGTGGGCCCTGCTATTTCATACGCAGGGCCGCGGCGGCTATTTCATACGCCGCCGCCTTTGCGTGGCTGAACAGTAACCGTTTATGTGTGGGTGGGATAAACTACACCTTGCGTTGGTATGCCAATGTGTGATAGCTAGGCGTGCCAATTTTTGTCTGGGGGGAGCACAGGAGTAAACATGGTTTTATTGGAATATTTGGCTTTTGAAAGCCCGGCACTCGATCTGGATATCACGATGTTTATTCAGTTCGGGATTTTCCTGCTGGTTTTTCTGTCATTGAGAAAGTTTGTTCTGAAGCCCTATTTTAAGGCTTATGATGAGCGTGAAAGCCGGACTTTGGGAGCGCAGCAGGAAGCGCGGGATCTTCAGGAGAAGGCGGCGGAGGCCATATCTGGCTACGAGGCGGCTCGCCAGAAAGCGTATGCGGCGGCGGAGAATGATCGCCGTATTAAGCTGAACGAGGCGAACGAGGCGGCGAATGCAATCATAGAGAAGGCACGGCGGGAAATTCAGTTGGACATAGCCGCGAAACAGGCGGAATTTTCAACGGAACTGGAAATGGCCCGCAAGAGTGCATCACCCGAAATAGACGCAATTTCCGAGCAGATTGCGAGCAAGATACTGGTGTAAGTCATGGCAGAGAATACAGCTTCAGAGAATACGGTTTCTGAGAATACAGAATTAGAGAAAGCCGCGTCGAAGAAAAGAAAGCAAATAGCGATAGTTCTGGCTTGCCTGTGCGTGGTGTGCTTTGTCGTGTATTACGTGTTTTCTTCGATGATCGGTAACTGTGGCGCGGCGACGGAAGGCATTTGTTCTCCCGAGGCGAAATATTTCGGGACGACGTTTGTGGGCCAGCTCGGGAATGCGGGTCTGGTGTTTACGCTTCTGTGGTATTTCGGGGCCCCGATAGTTCAGAAGATGATTGCGGATCGGCAGGCCGATCTCGAACGCGACATCCGCGAGAGCACGAAGAAGAAGGAAGCGGCGGAACTCGAGTATGAGAAAGCCGAGAAGAAGATGCAGGTTCTGTCGAGCGAAATCAAGAAGATGACGCGTGGTTATGAGGAAACGACGGCTCGCGAATGTGCGCAGATAGCGGAAAGTGCGCAGGCGACGGCGGAAAGGCTTCGGAAAGATGCCGAGACCTCGTTTGAGCTTCAGTCGAATGTGGCGAAGACTGCATTTGAAAAAGAACTGATGAAGGAAGCGATTGACCGTGCGGGCAATGCAATAAAACAGAAACTGGCGAGTGACCGTTCGATGCGGGACAGACTCATCGAGCAGAGCATTGCATCGCTGGATTTTTAATGAGGTGAGGCCGTGAAATCCGATTCAACAGCTCAAAAGTATGCCGAGGCGTTATTCGGCATTGGCACGAGTCAGGGCAAGCTCGAAGTGTTTCAGGCGAATGCGGTGGATTTCCAGAGGATACTGGATTCGTCGAAAGAATTGATGATTGCGCTTTCGCATCCGAATATTCGCAAGACGCAGCGCAAGGAAGTCATCAATGGCGTACTCGCCGGGAGCACGTACGATCCGCTTTTCATCAATTTCGTCAAGCTCGTGGTCGATCGTGGCAGGATCCAGTATTTTTCGAAGATCGTGCATTCATTTGTAGGGCTTCGCGATGCTGCGGTTGGCCGTCTTCGCGGCGTGGTTTATGTCGCGGATCCTCTGACGGCAGAACAGCACGAGAGGCTTCGTGCGAAAGCGCAGAGCAAACTTGGGTGCGAGGTCGTTCTGGAAGAGCGGATTGATCCTTCGATCATTGGCGGTCTGAGGCTTGAAATCAACGGGCGAGTCTATGACAGCTCGGTGAAGCGGCATCTTGAGCGTCTCCGCGAGGCAATGAAGGACGCCCGGTAGACAGGGAACTTTCAATCATCAAATTCTGATTCATCCAAATCATTGACAATTTACATTTAACAATGGGCGTGGATGCCCGGACAAGGAAAGACGGATGGCTATCAACATTCAGGAAATCAGTCAGATTATCCGTAAGCAGGTCGAAGATTATGATCGGAAGATCGAGGTTACGGAATCTGGTACCGTCATAACGAGCAGCGACGGTACGGCACGCGTTTACGGGCTCGAGAATGCGATGGAAGGCGAGCTTTTGGCTTTCCCGCATGGCGTATTCGGGCTGGTTCTCAACCTTGAAGAAGACAACGTCGGTTGTGCACTTCTCGGCGATGCGCATCTCATTTGCGAGGGAGATGTCGTTCGTCGTACGGGCCGCATTGCGTCGGTTCCGGTAGGCGAGGCACTTGTGGGGCGCGTCGTCAATGCGCTTGGGCAGCCGATTGATGGTCTTGGGCCGATTGACACGACGGAAACGCGTCCAGTTGATATCAAGGCTCCCGGCATTATTGCGCGTCAGAGCGTCAACCAGCCTCTTCAGACGGGTTTGAAGGCACTGGATGCGTTGGTTCCGATCGGGCGCGGTCAGCGCGAGCTCATCATTGGCGACCGCAAGACGGGGAAGACGGCTGTTGCAATCGATACGATTATCAACCAGCATGATACCGATGTTTACTGCATTTACGTAGCGATTGGTCAGAAGCAGTCGACGGTTGCGCAGGTCGTGGAAACGCTTCGCAAGCACGATGCTTTGAAATATACGATCATCGTGAGCGCGACGGCTTCCGAGTCGGCACCGTTGCAGTATCTGGTGCCCTACGTTGGATGCACGATGGGCGAATATTTCCGCGACAACGGCAAGCATGCGCTCGTGATTTACGACGATCTTTCCAAACAGGCCGTTGCTTATAGGCAGCTGGCGCTTCTTCTCCGTCGTCCGCCTGGGCGCGAGGCGTATCCCGGCGACGTCTTTTATCTCCATAGCCGTCTGTTGGAACGTGCGGCAAAGATTCGCGAGGACTGGATTATCGTGGACGATGCTATGCCTGACACGACGGAACGCGGTGTTGACGGCAAGGTTTATCCGGGTGCCCGTGGCAAGGCCGAGGCAAAGAAAGCTGCCGAGCAAATGGGTTCTGCCTACAAGGTCATTCGCCATCCGAAATCGGGTGGTTCTCTGACGGCGTTGCCGATTATCGAGACGCAGGCCGGCGACGTTTCGGCGTATATTCCGACGAACGTGATTTCGATTACCGACGGCCAGATCTTCCTCGACACGGATCTTTTCAACGCCGGTACGCGTCCGGCCATCAACGTCGGTATTTCGGTCAGCCGCGTCGGTGGTGCGGCCCAGATCAAGGCGATGAAGGCCGTTGCCGGTACGCTTCGCGTCGATCTTTCGATGTATCGCGAACTCGAGGCGTTTGCGCAGTTCGGTTCGGATCTCGATGCCGTGACCCAGGCGACACTGGCCCGCGGTGTCCGTCTGACCGAAATCCTTAAACAGGGTCAGTACGTCCCGATGCCCGTCGAGAAACAGATCGTGTCGATTTATGCGGCAAACAACAACTGGTTGAAGGATTACCCGGTGTCGGCGGTGAAGCGTTACGAGTCAGAAATGCTGACCTTCATGGAAGCCAACAATCCGGAAATTCTTGCCGAAATCCGTGAGACCGGGAAGATGAGTGACGAGCTTAAAAGCAAGCTCAACGCGGCTCTGGACGCATTCAAAGTCACGTTTGATCCGAATAAACGCTAATTATCGTTTTGGGCGGGAGAATTCTCCGGCCCAACACAATCACTGAGGAAGCTGAAAAATGGCGAATCTCAAGCAGATCCGTAAGCATATTGCGAGCGTAGAGAGCACCAAAAAGATTACGACGGCGATGAAGATGGTCGCGGTATCGAAGCTGCGCAAATCGCAGGAAGCTGTCGTGTCGACGCGGCCTTATGTCAACGAGCTGATCAACGTGATAGAACATCTTGTGGCGAAGACAGATGCGTCTCAGCATCCGCTTCTGCGCAATCCCGATGTGAAGAAGAAATGCGCGTTGATCGTGATATCGGGCGACAAGGGTCTTTGTGGAGCATACAATCACAATATTGTAAAGAGAGCGCGTAAATTCATCGAAGAGCGCAAAGACCAATACGAAGAAATCTCGTTACATTTTGTTGGCCGCAAGGCATACGAGGCGATGCGCCATGAAAAGGGCGCAAAACTGTACCTCGTGGAAGGTGCTTACGAGCAGAAGCCCGAGGCTTTGGCGCTCGAAATCTCGAAAAAAATGTGTGAGGGATTTATCGGCGGTGCTGTCGATGAGGTTTTCATCCTGTACACCGTTTTCAAGAGCGCGATAGCCCAGACCGTCGTGTTGGACGGCCTTCTTCCGTTGCAGTCGATCATCTCGAATGTCGACGCGGACGGGAAAGCGCGATTCTCTGAAGAGGAACAGGCTGCACTGGCGCAAACGACCTATATTTATGAGCCGTCGAATCATGGCATTCTGGATCTTCTGCTGCCGCGTGCGGTAGCTGTTCATGTTCAGAGAAGCATTCTGGAAGGCGTTGCGAGCGAGAATGGTGCCCGTATGACGGCGATGGATAATGCATCGAAGAATGCCGGCGAGATGATCAATACGCTGAAACTTCAGTTCAACCGTGCGCGACAGGCGTCGATCACGAATGAACTCATCGAGGTTGTCAGCGGTGCAGAGGCACTTTAATTCAGGGCGAGTAGCGAGTCGTTTCGTGCCGAGCGGCATGGGACGACGGAACCAGGCCGGTATTGAGTCTTAATTTAACCACGTCAAACATAGATATTTTTTACAGGAAGCATTCATGAGTTCAACCACAACAAGCAGGGGCAAAATTCTCCAGGTTATCGGGCCTGTCGTTGACGTAGCGTTCGACGGCGATCTGCCTGAAATCTATACAGCACTTCGCGTAAGCAATCCTTCGATCAGCGACAAGGAAGGGAATCTGGTTCTGGAAGTGGCGCAGCACATAGGCGAACATGTCGTCCGCACGATCGCAATGGATTCGACGGATGGTTTGGTTCGTGGGATGGCTGCCGTCAGTACGGGGCATGGGATTACGGTTCCGGTAGGCAAAGAGACGCTTGGCCGTATTATGAACGTCGTCGGCGAGCCGGTGGACGAGCGCGGCGAAATCCATTCGGCCGGCGAGCCATGGGAAATTCACCGTCCGGTTCCTTCGTTTGAACAGCAGGCCGTTTCGGTCGAGAATTTCGAGACAGGCATCAAGGTCGTCGATCTTCTGGCACCTTATGCGAAGGGCGGTAAGATTGGTCTGTTCGGCGGTGCTGGCGTAGGCAAGACGGTTTTCATTATGGAACTGATCCACAACGTCGCGATGAAGCACGGTGGCTATTCCGTGTTTGCGGGTGTCGGCGAACGCACGCGTGAAGGGAATGACCTCTATTGGGAAATGGTGGAATCGGGGACGATCGATCTCGAGAATCAGGAAAATTCGAAGGTTGCGTTGGTTTACGGCCAGATGAACGAGCCGCCTGGGGCCCGTGCCCGTGTCGCGCTTTCTGGTCTGACGGTTGCCGAGTATTTCCGCGAAGAGCTCCATCAGGACGTTCTTCTTTTCATCGACAATATTTTCCGTTTCACGCAGGCAGGTTCGGAAGTGTCTGCTCTTCTCGGTCGTATCCCGAGCGCCGTAGGTTATCAGCCGACGCTTTCGACGGAAATGGGCGAGTTGCAGGAACGCATCACGTCGACAAAGAATGGCTCGATTACGTCAGTTCAGGCGATTTATGTTCCTGCGGACGACCTGACGGATCCGGCGCCTGCGACGACGTTTGCGCACCTCGATGCAACGACGGTTCTTTCACGTCAGCTCGCATCTGCGGGTATTTATCCTGCCGTCGATCCGCTCGCTTCGACGAGCACGCTTCTCGACCCGTTCGTCGTCGGTGAAGAACATTACGAAGTGGCCCGCGGTGTTCAGGCGACGCTTCAGAAATATGCGGAACTTCAGGACATCATCGCGATTCTCGGTATGGACGAGCTTTCGGAAGAAGACCGTCTGACGGTAGATCGCGCACGTAAGATTCGTTATTTCCTGTCGCAACCGTTCCACGTTGGCGAGGCATTTACGGGTTTGAAAGGCCGATATGTCGATCTGAAGGACACCATCCGTAGCTTTAAGGCTCTTCTTTCGGGCGAATATGACGATCTGCCCGAAGCTGCATTCCACATGGTCGGCAATATCGACGAAGCGGTCGAAAAAGCCGAGAAACTGCGCAAGGAAGTCTAAATGTCAGACCAGCTCGATGTCAGAATTATTACGCCTGAAAAGGTCGTTTTCAGGAATCAGGTAGGATCGGTGGTTCTCCCTGGGACGCTCGGGATGATGGAAATATTGCCGGATCACGTGGCGATGTTTTCGACGATCAAGCCCGGGGAAGTAGAACTGAAGCGCGATGGCAAGAAAGTGATTTTTGCCTGTGGCCCCGGGTTGGTGGAAGTATGCGCGAACAAGGTGACGCTTCTCGTCGACTCGGCGGCTGGCAGCGAGGAAATTGATCCCCAAGAGGCTGAGCGCCTGATTGCCGAAGCCGTGGACAAGCTCAAGAATCTTTCGAGTGAGGATGAAGAGCAGCGGTTCGCATTCGAGACGCAGCTTGCTGCGGCGCGTGCGAGAATTGAGGTTTACGAGCGCATTTCGAACGAGCCCGAAGCGGCGCAAGGTTTCACGCGTATCAAGATGGAACCCGTCAGCAAGGTGGATGGCAAGCGCGAATGATTGTCGACCGGACGTGCCTTTGGCGCGTCCGGTTTTTTTGCGATGCCAGTGGTGATATAGGCTTCACCCCCCTGCTCCCTCTCCATTGGAGATGAGGAGAAAATCTGGGAGAAATCGCCGGGCTGTATTCTTTTGCCCTTTCAGAGCGATTTTACAGCATATATCGTTCGTATATACGCTCGTTTAACAGAGCTTTCGTTTTCTTATATCCACGCTCGTTTAAGAGAGCCTTATCTTTTGTCAGGTATGCCAGAAGAAGAAATGAGCAGCGAATGCCGGGGAGCGTCAGATTCCTCGCCTGCCGGTTCTGATGCGGACACCGTGGCGAAGACGTCGCAAGACGGCAAAGCCGCGAGTGGCAACGGTTTGCCGGGAGCGGCAGGTGCCGAGGTGGAAGGTGAGTCGGAGGTGCCCGAGAATCTTCGCGTATCGAGGATCGTTCTGGTTTCGATTGTCACGCTGTTTTTATTTGCGGTTGTGACGATCATTCTGATTCCGCCGTTAAGCTGGTCTCCTCAAAAGGGGGTGAAATCGGAATTTCATGCCGTGAGTGTCGCCGAGAACGTCAAGAATGGTGCGGAACCCGTGGTTGCGCTGGCGTACAAGCCATTCGCGGTCGATGGCAAACGGGATGTCGAGCTGAAATATAGCCTGCATCTGAAGCAGACGACGTATTATGAAGGCGTGACGTCTGTGAGTATCGACATGGAAACGGAAGTCGTGATCAACAGGCCGGGACGGCGGCATCGGGAAGAAGAAGTCGATATTCGGCTTGAGAACGTGGTGATTCATTTGTTCGATGAGAAAACGGAAGTTCCGATGTCGAGCACGGGTACGATGATCGAGGGGATTTCGGTGCGTGCGCTGATCGAACCGAAGGGTGGCATGAGCAATGTCATTCCTCCGGCGACGAAGATCAATCCGCAGGCCGCGCGGATTTTATTCATCGTTGCGGATGCGTTGCGGCAGGTTTTTTTGCCGTTGCCGGAGGGCGAAATAGGGGAGAATGCGACGTGGGAACTTCGCGATGCGGCTGGTCTGGATTTTATCCGGCGCGGCCGTGTGACGGCGACGGAAGTTTCGTCGAAAGGGGCTAAATTGCGCACGGAGTTTTCGCTTTATAAGGCGTGGAATGCGGAAACAGAGGTTGGACGTGGCGAAATCATTAGCATAATGTCTGAAGGTCTGGTCGAGGAGTCTGACATTCATTACAGGCGGACGCATGCTTTGTTTGAGGGTGGGGCTTCGGAGCAGGCAATGGAGATGAAGTTTATTCGGCGGTAAGATGGCGAATCGAATTTGGTTGGGCAAAAATAAAAGGTACAGCTCGCGTATGCAATAGCGAGCTGCGGTGCCGCGTATTGCAAATAGCGGCACAACGAGCAATAAAACATCGCGGGAATTGACAACATCATTGTGTTGAAAAAACAGACGCGATGTGATATAAGATGAAAGTTAATTTGGGCTTTTATGAGGTCCAAACGCAAGATAGCAATAAATAGCGGCGATACTTGGAAGAGATAGCGTATCGGTACATCAGGAGGAAAATTTATGCTGAATAATCGCAAATGGGCATTCATGCTGAGCGCGTTGATGATCGCAGGCGTCGGGCTGAGTGGTTGTGACGAGCAGAACTGGACTTGTGGGGTGGAATGCAATGTGGTAGATCCTGACACCGGGAACGGTGGGACGATGCAGAGCGATTTCAAGAGCATGGCGTCGTACACGACATCAGAGTTGAAGAACCAGTCGGAGTGCACCGGGAGTTCGGCGTGTCTTTCCTCTTCGAAATGCAAGGACGAGGCGGCGTATGTTGCGTGTCTGTGTGTGTCGAGTGATGCGATATGCCATGAATTTCCGAACTGCAACGGCGTGGGCAAGTGTCAGTACAAGTGCGGCGAGACCAGTGAGAGCTGTGGTTATTCGGCATGTGCGAAGGATCCTGCGTGTCAGGGCGAGACATTGGTGGGGAATATAACGTGTCTTGCAGCCACGAATTGTGATGGCGATGAAGCGGCTCAGCTTTGCGAAGATGTTGCGAAGATGAATGCGAAAGAGGATTTTGACGGCGACGGTCTGACGAACGAAGAAGAGCTGAACCATCCGAAGCATCCGCATCCTTGCTTTAAGGATTCCGACAAAGACGGTGCCGATGACAAGCGCGAGGTGAATGCGGGTTCCGATCCGATGAATCCGGCGAGCGTGCCTGCTGGTAACGATGATCTTCGTAACCTGATTTGTACGCACGAGGCTCTGAGCACGGTTGATTGGACGGAAGTTCTGAAAGACATGAACATTGCGAAGCTGAATGGCGCGAAATACGAGAGCACGTCATCGAAGCTGGTGTCTGTATTTGGTCATGAATCGAATCACGTTTATGGGTTCTTTGGGTCGAAGCAGAAGACGAACGGTGCGCAGCTTCTGAAGGCGGCTGGTCTGACGGCAGGTACGTACATTGAGGAAGCGAAATTCTCGTCGACGATTCCTTTGGCCAGCTGGACGAACTACAACCATGATTTGCAGATCGTTCCTGACAGCGAAGAAGTCAACCGCTACAAATTTACGATCACGCTTGGTGCCGGCGAGACGATTCAGGATTTGCAGAACAAGATTGCGAAGGTATTTGATTCTTCGGCACCGAAACTTTCCGGCAGTGACAACTGCTCTGCATCATCTGGAAAGGTTTCGCTCTATCTTGCGCGTTCGAGCTACACGAAAGACGGGAATACGGAACGTATTTATGGCGGCGCGATGACATGCGCGAACAATCTGACGAGCAACAAGACGCTCTTCATGCTTGAAGATGTTCTTTCTGGTACGCTGGTTTCGCCGAACACTTCGATTGCGAATATTGGCGGCGACTTGTTCCCGTATCAGGTCAACCATTGCCAGGTCGGTACGGTTCTTTCGAGCGGTTATGTCGATTTCATCTGGGTCGTCGATAACTCGGGTTCGATGGAAGACGAGCTGGACAGCGTTGCCGCGACGGTTGAGAAGTTTACGCAGCGCCTCGGCGGTTCGGGTATTACTTACCGAGTTGCTGTCACCTATACAGACGCGTATCTCGTCGATGAGAGAATGGAGCCGGAAGGGTTGCTTTCGAAGGTTAGCGGCAATAACTATTACACGTTCTATGATGAAAACGGTGGTTATCTGACGAACAGCTATCTGACTGGTCTTGGATTCCGCAACTATGAAATCTCGAACCGTGGTGCGGCGGCATTCCTGAGCACGCCGAATCTCGTCAAGACCCGAGTTCCGCCTGCGGTTCAGAAGTTCAAGGCATGTGGTGTTACGGTTAATTCCGACAACCCCAACATTTGTGGGTTTGGTTATGAAGATGGTTTGAAGAGCGGTCTGGTTGGACTTCAGCGTCTTTCGTTGGATCCTAACGGTTCGAAGCCTTCGTGGGTTGCCTCCGATGAGGAATTTGAGCTTTTGAAGAAGATTAAACAGAGCATCATTACGAAACTTAAGAAGGACGATGATGTCAAGTTTGACGATGCGAACAAGGCACTGAAATATATCATCTGGGTATCGGATGAAGAGTCTCGTCAGTTCAAAGAAGAGTGCGATTATTCCACGTCAGACTTGAGCAAGGCGATCTGCAAGACTGGTTACAAACTGCAGGATGATGGCACGATGCGTACGGGTGCGCTGAAGTCTGATGACGGCGCTGCGGATAGTGTCTGCAATCCATCCATTGCGGATAATCTCGATCCGAAAGTTGAGAAGAATTTTGAGGAAGCTCAGGCTGATGCGAGCAAGGTTTTGTTCCAGGATATGTCCCTGGAAGAAATCAAGCAGTTTGATACGGCTTATTACAACATGCTTCGCTACTATCTGATGCAGTATCAGCAGTTTGCTGGTGAAGGTGGCATCACCGGGTTCGCGCTCGTCGGCGATTCTGGCAACAGGAATGGCGGTGTTTGTAAGACGTTGAAAGTTTGCGATGGTCTTTGTTTTGCGGATGCCCAGGCGCTCGCCGATAGCAATGGTACCAAGGGGCAGGGGCAGGTTGGTTGCTTCGAATGCCTTCCCGAAACCGAAGACGGTCCAAGCTGGCGTGATGACTCGGCGGCAAAAGATGGTGCAAACTATGGTCTTTCCTACATCCATCTTGCTCGCTTCCTCGGCACCAACATTTCTGAAGAGGGTGGCAAGATCGTTACCGAAGGTAAGGAAGGCGGTTTTGCAAGTATTTGTAATACGAGCTTCGACGTTTCGGTTGATGCCATCTTCGAAGACGTCGCAGGCCGTGTTGCTTCGAAGTATTCGTTGGAAGGATATCCGATTTCCAGCACGATTCGCGTCGGTGCGATGAAGAATGGGAAGGCGTTTGAACTCGAACGTGGTGCGACAACCAACGGTTGGACGTATGATGCTTCCCAGAACGCGGTTATCTTCACGAGCCTCCAGGTTGACAAGGATTCCGACCTCGCGATTTCCTACGATTTGTGGAAGGTCAAGGAAGGTTAATTTCTTGGTTTAGTTTTAGGCCCTGCCATTGGCAGGGCTTTTTTTTTTGCCCTCTGTCGTTTGCGCCGTCTACGAAAACATACGTTTTACATGGGAAACCCCTACGGGGTTAAAAATGTGTGTGGATGCCTACCGGGGGCTGCTCGCCAGGACGCCTACGGCGTTCGTCGTTGCACGACTTTGCGTATGCTGTGCGGATAGATAAGAGCCTGAATAGTGACTTAGGCATCAATTGGGGTGTTTTACACCTTTTGATTTTATGCGAATGATGTGATAGCATAGAGACCGTTTAAACTGGCTTTAACAAGCTATTTCTTTTGAGATTTTGAGATAGTACCCATGGACCAACACGACGATTTACTGGCTGCAGCGCTTGAAGCTGTGAACTCTGTGTCAGCGAGCAAGGAAACCGGGTCAGCTGCTGCAAATTCGGGCAAGAATGTTTCGGCTGATACGGATAGTTTTCTTGATGACGATTTTGATCTCGAAATATCGATTACGTCATTTGATGATATTTTAAACGATGCCATTAAGACGGTCGATTCGGAGTTTCCCGAGTTTCCTGAAGCTCATGCAAAAGCAGACTCTGCTGAAAAGGCAGAGTCTGTTGAAAAAGCTGAACCTGTTGAAACGAACAAGGCATCTGAGGCAACTGAGGTTCAGGAGAAAAAGCCTGCTATCGTTCGTCCGTTGCCCACGGTTCATGTCACGCCATCGACAATTCGCCCGAAAGCGGCATCAGTTCGTTTGCTGCCATCAGATGCATCCACCGAGTCAGCGCCTTCGGAGGCGACAGCGAATGCCACATCCGAGGCTGAAACAGCATCGAAAAAGCCTGAACCGGTTGCATCGATCAAAGCTCCAGTTTCTGAAGCGGCTAAACCAGTTTCTGAAGCGGCTAAATCTGTTTCACCGAAGCCTGTCATCAAGCCGAAGTTCACATTTCCCAAATCGACGATATTGGGTGCGAGGACGACGGTCAGTGGTGATTCATCTGCAAACGAAAAGACCACGGCTGTGCAGGAGCCTGCCGTCAAGACGCTTTTGAGTCTGAAACCTGCAGTTGCGGCAGAATCGGCTCCAAAGCCGGCAGTTGCGCCGAAGCCGGTTTTAGTGACGAGACCAGTTTTTGCGTCCAAGCCCTTATTTGCCGCTAAACCGGTTGCCACGTCGGACCCCGTTGCGACACCGAAGCCCATCGTTGGAGCCAAGACTGTTGCAGTATCGGAACCTGTGGCCGAACCCGAAGCTTCTGTTGCGCCTGAAGCAGCGGCGGAACCCGTTGTTGCGCCTGAAGTCGTTGCGGAACCCGTCGTTGTGCCTGAAGCTGTTGCGGAACCCGTAGTTGCACCGGAAGTAGCGGCAGAACCTGTTGTTGCGCCTGAAGCTGCGGCTGACCCCGAAGTTGCGGCAGAACCCGTTGTTGCGCCTGAAGCTGCGGCAGTTCCTGAACCTGTTGTTGTGCCGGAAGTTGCTGTCGCCGAGGAATCTGTCGTTGCGGAACCTGTTGCTGCGGCCGTCGTCGAACCCGTTGCCGCGCCTGAAACCGTCGTTTCTGCGGATGTGCAGAATTCGGCAGTTTCTGCTGAGGTCGTTGCCGGTTACGAGGCACAGATTGCGGAACTCAAGGGCAGGCTTGAGGAAGTTTCGCATGCGCTTGAAGAAACCTATAAACGTGCGCTCGAACTTCACGGTGAAAATGAACAGCTCAAGGCCGTTCAAAAACAGTTCAATGACCGTCTGATTCGTGTCACAGCCGATTTCGACAATTATCGCAAGCGCGTTGTCCGCGATCAGGAACAGAACAAATATCAGGCTGAGGAACGCATCGTTCTTAGCTTTCTTCCCGTTATGGATAACCTTTCCAGGGCGATTATTCATGCGCAGCAGTCGCAGGATTACCAGCAGCTTTTGCAAGGTGTCGTGATGACGGGAAAGATGTATCTCAGCACGCTTGCGAAGAATGGCTGTGTGCCTTTTGACAGCATGGGTGTTGAATTTGATCCTGCGTATCACGATGTTCTTCAGCGGGTTGTCGATCCCGACAAGCCTCACAACACGATTGTTCAGGAACATCTGAAAGGATATATTATGCATGACAAGGTAATCAGGCCGGCTCTTGTTGTCGTTGCCCAGCATGAGGACGAATCTGAAGGAGGAAATGTTTAATGTCACGCGTTATTGGTATTGATCTCGGTACGACGAACTCTTGTGTTTCCGTGATGGAAGGTAGTGAAGTTGTGGTTATTGCGAACCGCGAGGGTTCGCGTACGACGCCTTCTATCGTTGCGTTCACGCCGAACGGGGAACGCCTTGTGGGCCAAATGGCTCGCCGGCAGGCGGCCAAGAATCCGAAAATGACGATTTATGCCGTCAAACGTCTGATTGGCCGAACGATGGATGATCCCGAGGTGGAACACATCAAAGGGCTGGTTCCTTATGAGATCGTTCCGATGGGGTCTGGGGAGCGCAAGACGCCTGGCGTCAAGATCGGCGACAAGGTGTACAGCCCGCAGGAAATTTCGGCGATGATTTTGACGCAGATGCGCGAGGTTGCCGAAGAATACCTCGGTGAAAAAGTCGATCAGGCTGTTATCACGGTTCCTGCAAACTTCAACGATTCTCAGCGCCAGGCAACGCGTGATGCGGGGCGCATTGCGGGTTTAGATGTTCTTCGCGTTCTGAACGAACCGACGGCCGCTTCTCTCGGTTACGGTTTTGGAGAGGATCGGCATGAAACCATTGTTGTTTACGACCTCGGTGGTGGTACGTTCGATATTTCCATTCTTCGCCTCGGCGACGGCATGTACGAAGTATTGTCGACGTTGGGCGATCCGTTCCTCGGCGGTGAGGACTTTGACAACAAAATCGTCGAGCTGATCATCCGCGAATTTAAAGAGGAGAACGGCGTCGATTTGAACGAGGAACAGGCGGCACTTTATCGTATCAAAGAAGCGGCGGAATGCGCGAAGCAGGAACTGAGCGTGGCCATGGAAACTGAAATCAACCTTCCGTTTATCACGATGAAGGATGGCGCTCCGTTGCACATTTCGCGTACGTTGACCCGTTCCGAACTCGAGAGCTTGACCCGTGAGCTCGTCGAGAAAACAATCCCGATGTGCCAGCAGGCCCTTGACGATGCCGAACTCAAAATCAAGGATATCACGCAGGTCGTTCTCGTCGGCGGTATGTCACGTATGCCGCTCGTTCGGAATCGCGTGTCGGATTTCTTCCATCTGCCCATCAATACCGATGTCAATCCCGACGAGATCGTCAGTATCGGTGCTTCGATTCAGGGCGGCGTTCTCAACGGCGACCTTCAGGAAGTCATGCTCATGGACGTTACGCCTCTTTCCCTCGGCATCGAGACCATGGGCGGCGTCTTTATGCCCCTCATTCCTCGCAATACGCCGGTGCCTTGTGAGGCGTCCGAAATCTTCTCAACGACGGTTGACTTCCAGGAAATGGTCAATGTGCATGTTCTTCAGGGCGAGCGTGCGATGGCGGATGAAAACCACAGCCTGGCTCGGTTCGAGCTTTGGGGGCTTCCGCCACTTCTCCGCGGTATGCCGCAGATCGAGGTGACGTTCAAGATCGATGCTTCCGGTATCGTTTCCGTTTCGGCTGTCGAAAAAACGACCGGTCGCGAGGCGAGCGTTAAGATCGAGGCGTCCGGCGGTCTTTCCGAGGAAGAGATTAATGGCATGATCGATGAAGCCGAGGCTCAGCGCAATGCCGATGCCGAACTGCATGATCGCATCGACAAGCTCAATGAGGCCAAGGGTATGCTCTATATGGCTGAACGCTCCCTCAAACAGCTTAACACGTATCTTCCCGAAGAGGACAAGGCTGCATTTACCGAGGAACTCAATGCCCATCGCGAGTACCTCGACAACGATCCGACCTGCCTGCTGACCGAGGATGTCGAGGCGACCAAAAAAGCCCTTGAGGATTTGGCGCAGAAAATTGCAGAAATCGCATACAAGGCGATGTCTTAATTTTTATTTTTTCTCAATTCAATAATGAGCCGATGTCCGTTGCGGATATCGGCTTTTGTATATCGTGGGTAGGGAACTAACATGACCCCATTTAATATCTATCGAAAGACGATGATTTTCAGTTGGATGAAATTCGGTATTGGAATGCTCATCCTGTTTGTTTGCCTTGCAATCGGTGGCCTGACCTGGTTTGTCATCGGAAATATGGAATTTTCGTTATTGACATCGATTGCGATCGCCTGTGGTGCATTTCTCGTCATCGTTGCCATCGGGTATCTAATCATGAGCCGTCTCGGTTACAGCATTAAGACGGGGCATCTGGCTATTATCGAGCGAGCTCATGGTGGTCAGGACGTACCGTCGAACCCCGTCGAGTTTTCCAAGACTGTGGTTTCGGGACGGTTTGGAAGCAGCCGAAAATTCTACATGAACGCGCGGAGTATCGCATCGACGATTCGCGAGCTCGTTCGCGTCATCATGCGCGGGTTTTCGCTGACGCGGGATACGCCAGATGTCCATTCGGGGCGTTGGCTCAAGTATCTGATTAGTCTTCCTGCGCTTCACTGTGCTGACGAATGCTGCATGACGTATGCACTTCGCCATCACGATTACGAAGTCAATGCGGCGATTGTCGATGCCCTGACGATTCTCGTGCAGAGCTGGGATAGATTCATTAACAAGGCGCTCAAAGTTAGCATTGGCCATATTTTGCTCTGCCTTGCGACGTTTGCCATATTCTTTGTACCCGGATTTTTTATTTGTCGTAATCTTGGTGTCAATACCATTCCGTGGCTTGGTATGGCACTTGTCCTGACGTTTACCGTAAAGATTGCATTTTTTGATTCATACGTCCTGTCGAAAATTGTCTGTGATTTTCTGACGATTGCGGACGAGACCCAAATCGAGGCCAAAAATTATGTGAAGCTCGACAGCTGGTCCAAACAGTATGCAAGTCTTCGTCGGGCGGCCGAAAAAGCGGCTGAAAAAGCTGAGGATGAAGCGGATCGTGCGGAACGCGCCGCGAAAAAAGCGGCGGCTAAAGAGAAGAAGCAGGAGAAGGTTGCTGAATCTTCGGACGAATCCAAGCCGTCTGAAACTGAGTCTGCCACAGAAAGCACCGAGGCCGGCGAAGATAGTAGGCAATAGTGAAGCTTACTAAAATGATTTACGCCTGCGGTGTCTCTCTATCCAGATAGGACTGAGGGGTGGACTGTTTGTATCATTCATCATGTTTTTGCGTTGATCCCCTACGGGGATCTGTTGATTTGATTTCCCTGATCCCCCGGTAGGCGCTACGCGCCAACCGGGGGCTACAAACATGGAAGCCCTAACGGGCTTCTTTTTTTG
>JAZODZ010000069.1:0-11190 GCA_045597285.1 Myxococcota bacterium | reverse complement strand
CTCTTTTGAAGCGAAGCAAGTTTGGATCGTCGACCGTGGGGCCGGATTCCGGGACGAGTTCGACGTCGTCGTCATTTTCGTCGTCCGAGACGGGGGGATGTGCGCCGACCTTGGGGTTGGACTTGTCGCCGGAGAGGCTGACAGCCTTGACGCCGGGCAGGGAACCCGACGTGTGGGCCGGAGTTTTGGGGGACGAGGCGTTGTCGGATGTTGCGGAGCTGCTGTCGCCGCCAATTTCGATCTGGGAGTCCGATTTGTCGCCCTTGGCGATTTCATCGGCATGCGTCTTGAGATATTTCTCGATATCTGCGGCCGTGTTGAGGTTGTTAAAGATGGGGATTTTGGTCCACTCGCTCTCGAAGCTCGAGCGGAACGTGTCGCACATCCAGTTCTGGAGATGCCACTGTGTGAAGGGGGTTTTGGTTGAGTTGATGTAGTCGAGCAGGTCGATGACCATTTCACTGGCCCAGCTGTAACGTTTGTTGACGTCCTTTTCGAGGGCCTTCATGCAGATTTTTTCGACGACATCCGGAATCGTGTGGTTGTATTTGGACGGCGGTTCGATCTGGCAGTTGCCGATCATCTCGATGAGGGCGAGTTCGTTCTCGGCCTGGAAAAGTCGCCGGCCCGTCAGCAGTTCCCAGAAAATGACGCCGAGGGCGAAAATATCCGAGCGGTGATCGATATCGGCCTCGCGTGCCTGTTCAGGGCTCAGATAGCTGAATTTTCCTTTGATGACGCCGCTTTTGGAGTGCGAGGCTTTGCGGGATGCCTTTGAAACGCCGAAGTCGATGAGCTTGACGACGCCGTCGTACGTGACGAGCAGGTTCTGCGGGCTGACATCGCGATGGATAAGGCCGAGCGGCTGCCCGTTGGAATCGACGGCGCGGTGGGCATAATCCAGACCCTGTGCCGCCTGGGCAATGATGAAGCACGCCTGGCCGACACTCATGATTTTTTTCTGCTGGCGATAGTAATTCTGAATTGCCTGGACATCCTGTCCGGCAATGTATTCCATCGCAATATAGTGTGACTGGCCCAGGCGCCCGAGTTCATAAATCTGACAAACATTCGGATGTTCGAGTTCAACGGCGACTTTCGCCTCGTTGATGAACATCGTGACAAATTCCTTGTCCGCTGCCAGGTGAGGGAGAATGCGCTTTATGGCAAAAAATCGTTCAAATTCCGGCTTGTCAAGCAGCTTGGCGCGGTAAACTTCCGCCATTCCACCAATACTGACGCGTTCAAGAAGAATGAATTTTCCAAATATCTGCGGCTGAATCACGAGGTGTTCCTTTGCTACATTTCGTGGACACAAAAAACCCGTAGCTTTTTAACGCGCTATTGAGTTCTTGGCAACATAATCAACTGTTTAGGGGCAATTTTTTCGTCATTATTCAGATTCTAACGGTGTTTCGTAGGTATGTGTCCTATCGAAAATAGGCGGGCGGCATGCGGCATGCGGCTGCAATGATGTAATGCTTTGTTTTCCAACGAACTTCTCTGTTCTCTTGAAGTTAAATGCGTTGAGAAAGACATCATTTGGATGGCACGCCTATTGGCATACGGCGTGCCGCCGCGCTATTGCATACGCGCGGCGATAATACTGGGCGCTGTTTATGAAAGCGGATGTCTCCGCCGTCTGACGCAGACCTAAATAAAGTGTTTTCTATTTGTAAATCTGCTATATCATCATGAATATCCTGTCGGCAGGAGTTTCCCTGTGCCATCTTACCATTATGGAGTTATTGAATGAAAAAGACACTGATGCTTTTTGTGGCTGTTCTCAGCCTGGCAATTATGTCCGGGTGTGGTCCCAGCTTTAAAGAATATGTTGGCATGTCCAGTACGTACACCGATTCCATTACCAACCACACGACTGTTTCCGTAACGATTGAACCGAATAACGTCGTCCATGAAGGTCCAGGAATTTTTGGGACGATTGGCGCGGTCGTTAATACCGCTTCCGCCATTGGCGGCGCTGTCGTGGAGCAGCAGCAGGAAGCACGGCTTCAGCAGCTGATTTATTCCGACGATGTCTCAAACCTCGTTGCCAACGGTTTCAATGATGGCTTTGTCCAGGCAACCCATCTCCAGTTTGTCGATGTTTCGGCCAATCCGGATCTCCGCATTAATCTGACCGTCCGCAAATACGGGCTTTGGGCAGAAAATGTCCTTTCGGCCATGAATTTCTACGTCGATTGCGATGTCGAAGTCATTTACACGCCGGAATTGCGCAGAATCTACAGGAACAACGTCATCGTTCAGCGCGAGGTTGCGAACGTCTTCTCCGAAATTTCCAGCAACGTCCACGTTGAGGTTTCAGGCGGCGGGCGAGATGCCCATATTGCCATGGGTGCGATCAATGACACGGCGCGTCTGGTCAACGGCGCGGCGAACCTGACGGCCTTCTTTGAACTGACCGATGAACAGATTCAGCAAATCTTTGCCTATATGGCCTACGATGCCGGCCTCTATGTCGCCGAACAGCTGAAATATGCCATCTATCGCTAGTTAAAGACGCTGAAAACTCAGCGTTGAATAAAAAAGGCGCTCATTGAGCGCCTTTTTTATTTCTCGAAATGCCGATGTGAAAAGATTAGGCGTCTTTTTCCTCGGTTTCTGCTTTGACTTCGGAGCAGCATTTCTCTTCAGAGCAGCATTTCTCTTCAGAGCAGCATTTATCTTCGGAGCAGCATTTTTCTTCGGAGCAGCATTTTTCCTCGGAGCAACAGCAACATTTTTCTTCGTCTGCGCCTTCGTCGTTCTTTTCTTCTTCAACGGCTAAAAGCTCATTGAGTTTTTCCAGGTATTTGTCACATTCTTCCGGAAGTGTGAGTTCACCGCGTTTGACGAGTTTGTAAACTTTCTTGCCAAGTTTGCGAAACTCTTCGTTAGCATCTTTGTCGCGTTCGTAATCCGCAACCTTGTCCATCACGGTGTCTTTCACTTCAACGGCTTTACTCACCACGGTGTCTTTCACTTCGGCGGCCTGGGTTTTCAGCGATTCCCAAAGGTTTGAAAGTGTGCTGCTGCTTTTCTCATTGCTTTCATTCTCTGCCATGATTTTTACTCCTTATCAAGGGTTGCCCTGAGGGGCGGTGTCTTTGGCACAGTGAGTCGAATGCTCACGCGCCATATAATCTAAAGCGTTACCATAACGCTCAATTCTAAATTGATTGGTTTTGTCCGTCTCGTTCAATCCTAATTTCAGCTCATTGCATGCGCCGGCAAAATCATTGTTCTGTAACAGCAAAACGGCTTTTGCATAGTGGTAGTCATACATTTCAGAACGATAAGTTTTCAGGTATTCCAACTTGGAGAGCTTTTTATCGAATGGGATATGCGCCTGTTCGATTTGCCATCTCAAAAAAGTAACTTGTTCTTCGGGGGGGATGATGTTTCTCGCCGGCAGCTGCTGTATGACGATAGTGTTCCAGTTCTGTCTGTGAAGCAGGCGTATGAGCTTGTCTTTTGCCGGATCCAGCTGTCCGTTTTCCAAAAGCAGCCCTTCCGCATTGGCCAGTGACAGCAGTGCATTGCGATCGCTGTCGATGTGGTTGGCGAGATCGGGGGCGTATTTCAGGCAGCTCTCAACGATTTTTTCTTTTGCACCGGGTTCACCGTTATAAAACGGATAGAGTTCGTCCATGGCCGTTTCAGCAGCCCAATATTCGCCGCCGAGATTCGTCATCATGACGAAATCCATCAGCTGTGCCTTGAATGTGCTGGATGCCTCCTCTGCGGCATTATCGTGTTCTGCGGCAAGCGACTTGTAGTAATACCAGTGGCAGAGCAGTGCCCGTCCCTGATAATGACCGGTGACATCGACTCTTTCGCCAAACCACGAGTCGTATGTCCTGTCCAGGAGTGCAAACTGACCGTCAAGCGTCTCAAATGCGGGCTCGGAACCGGAATGAATGACTCTGTCGGACACAATAATCGCGATAAAGCCAATGATGAGGATAATCCCCAGTACGATTACGATACGTTTCAGATGACTCATAAAAAAAAATCTCAAATGGCAAAAAATAATGCCCGGACGACAACTTATAAATCATAACATGAACTGATCTTTTTCACCAACACGGTTTTGTAACATTCAGACAATTGTGGCGTTTCTTAGATCCGTCATCTTGTCGAAACCAGGCAGGATGCAGAAGTCGAACGTTCTGCACGGAATGGTAATTCTGAATTGCGTGATTTTATCGGAACTAGGCAATAGGTCGTAGGCAATAGCTCTACATCAGGGAGGATTCTGAATTGTGTGATTTTTATCAAAATGAGGCAGGAGGCAATAGGTATGAATGTCGGTACCGTGATCCATGCTCCGCATTGCCTTCATTGCCTGATAAAATAATGCTTTAAGTGAAATCATTCTATCCGTGATAAGGATGGATGAGGATAATGTGTTTTAGTTCCCCAGATGGGAATTACATCGAGCTTTTGCCTGCTTGACGGCATCGGACTGACGCGCCCTGGTCGAGTAATCGAGTGCCTGTTCATACTCGCCCTGATTTGTTGCGGCTATCGTGAGAAATTCGTAGGCGCGTTCGATTTGTTCCGGCTCCATGGCCGCTTTTTTCATCTGGTTCCCGCAGATTTCCAGCTGTTTCCAGTCGTGTTCGCGAGCCGCAATCAGGCCACGCTCATAAGCCTTTTCCGCCTGAAGTGATGCCGCCGAAAGCTGTTTCTTCTCTCCCTCCGACCCCTGAAATGCGGCTCTGACTGCACTGAAATTGCTCATCAGCAGGAAGGCGGAAATGATGATCATCCACATGCTATGCGAAAGTAGCGACCACGCAAGAAGCCCGACGCCGAGGACGATCCCGATGACGGCCGAGATCTTTGCTGCCTTTTTCTGGTTTGTAAACTTGCGGATGACGTAATTCAGAACTTTGCTCCCATCCATCGGGATGATCGGAATCAGATTGAAAATGCCCCAGAAGAAATTGACATAGAACATATATGTCAGAAAAAGATTGATGACACCAAACTCATTCAGGAACGCGTAAGTCGGCGGGAATAAAAGAAGGACGATGTTGATTCCGAAGAAAACGCCGCCCGTCACAAGCCCGGCCAGGGGCCCCGCGAACGTGATTAAAAAATTCTGCTTGTCGGTCGCAGACCGCGAATGCAATGTAATCCCGCCGAAACCGTGAAGGACAATCTGCGGCTTCAGGCCGTAATGCTTCGCGACAAATGCATGGCCGAACTCATGGATCAGGACGCCCAGTATGGCACAGATGGCAAATACAATGGATTCCGTGACACTTCCTATGCCAATGCTCAGAATGGCGATCAGAACGAGGAACATCGGCTGAAAACCGACCGGAATTCCCTTAAATGTAAACAGATGAATGCCTTGCATGCGATCCTCCGCTCAAACACACTTTGCTTAACGTCTGAAATCACATATTTCTTTCATGCCGCAAAAAAAAAAGCGCCCGGAAAATATCCGGACGCCCCTTTCAGTGCAATGTAGACCGAAAATTATTCAGCAACGACATTGACTTTAACAACGGCAATGACATCGTGAACGAGTTTGATGCTGACTTCGTGTTCGCCGAGCGTACGGATAGGCTGCGGGAGGTCAATCTTGCGGCGATCAATTTCAATGCCCTGCTGTTTTGCAATGGCATCTGCAATGTCACGGTTGGTCACGGAACCCTGAATCTTCGTGGCTGCTTCGTCGCCTTCTTTCTTGTTTTCCAATTTGACGGCGGCACGTTTCAGCTCAATGACGATTCCGTTCACTTTCGCCTGAAGCTCTTCGGCTTCTTTGTGCATCTTGGCTTTCTTGTGCTCGATCATCTTTTTCTGATGCGCAAATGCTTTCGCACGGTCATCAGTGGCGAGCTCTGCAAGACCCTGGGGAATCAAATAGTTGCGGCCATAGCCGTCAGCAACCTTGACAATGTCACCCATGTTACCGACGTGAGCCACGTCTTCTTTCAAAATAACGCGCATGGTTTTACCTCTTATTCGTCGTCCACGAGTTCATCAAGATCATCGTCATCGATGTCAACGCTACTGTAATCAGCCGTATCTTTCGGTGCGCATGTGCCCTGTTTTTCTGCAGCTTCTTTGCATTTCTCGACATCAACATCATCGCCGAGCTTGACCGTCATGTACTTGATGACGGGTTCAAGGATGCGAAGGTTGCGTTCGATTTCGGCTACCATATCGTTGTAGCCAAGATAACGCATATAGAAATAAATGCCGTATGCATTCTTCTGAATTTTGTAAGCAAGCTTGCGTTTGCCCCATTCTTCCTGCATCAGAAGCTGGCCATCGAGTTTCTCAACGATGCCGCTCATACGGTTCAGAACTTTCGTCCGCTCTTCGTCCAGAACGTCTGAACGGAGAATGAACACTGTTTCATACTCTCTAACTGTTTTGGGATGTTCTACTAAAAAAGCCATTACGCTCTCCCTATGGAACCAATTCGGCCCCCCGGTTATCCTCAGGTTCACCCGAACCTGCCCGGGAAGCAAGGAGCGGCGGCCTTATACACACCACTCCACATCCGCGCAAGAAAAAATTACACTTGTACATGATTATTTGTAACAATCTTTCTATTTCAAAATGTCGCGTTTTGTATCAATCCGACATTCTGCAATTTTTTATGGCCGTGCGGCTATTGCCTTGCGGCAATACGCCGCACATCGCAGGGCTATCTCGCAATTCAATCAGTGCACAAAGTCCTTGTTTTTACACGATTTCCCGTCCCACACCCGGCTCAATACGCCCTGCGCGCCGCGGCTGCATGCACCGTACGGAATTCGGATTAAACTTGATATTGCATCATTTTATGAATAAAAATAATCGACCCGGTTCGAATGATGTCCCGGAAATCATCGCAAAGCGGCAGAAATAGAGGGTTTTATGCGGAAATATTGGGCTTGTGTGGGAGCTTTGCTACTCGCTGCGTGTGTTGCAGCCTGTGACGACAATGGCGATAATTCGTGTACGGTCAGCACCTGTCTGGGGAATGTTGCGCAGGTCTGCAAGAATGGCGTCATTGAATCCATGGCTTGCCCTATCGGTTGCCGCGATGGTGCCTGCATCAATGCCAATGATTTTTGTGTCGATAACGCCCGACGCTGCAAGGATGCCCTTCCGCAGTTTTGTTCCGGCCAGCAGTGGCATGATCTCGCGGCCTGTCCTTCCGGAACGGTCTGTAGTGATGGCAACTGCGTCAATCCTGTCGTGATTGAATGCAAGGAAAGCGAGGTCCGGTGCTACGACGGCAAGGAATTGCAGAATTGTGTCGGAGGCAGATGGAATACGAAGGAAACCTGCCCGACTGGTTTTGCATGCATCGTCGACAAATGTGTCAAACTCGGAACATCGTGCAATCAGGGCGATAAGCAGTGTAGCGATTCAGGCATTCCGCAGGTTTGCGACGCCAATGGCAAATGGATCGATCAGCCGGCATGTTCCGGGAATATGAAATGCCGAAACGGATCCTGCGAAAGCACGATTTGCTGGAAAACGGAATGTAAAGCCGATGAGACGTGTGTCAACCATCGATGTGTGCCGAACTGGGAACTGACGACGGCGGCCGGGACGAAATGCGATCCCGACACTTGGGTCGATTACTGTTCGGACAAAGGCGAAGTCGTTTCGTGCGCGGTCAAGACGGGGGTTTACCGCACGAAGTGCGAATTGGGGTGTAAAGTCACGGATTTGAGCATTGCGATGGATGGCAAGACGTGGATTCCGGCCTTCTGTGATACCAAATGGTCGGAATTGTGTACGGGATTTACGAGCGAAATTCCGTATTGCTCGAGCGAGGTGACGCCGAACGGCAAGATGTATTTTGAGGCGACGTATCAGTGTTTTCCGGCGTATGGCGGTGGCTATCTCGGTTTTGATTACGGCGATGCCGGTTACTATGAACTCTGTACGAATAAATGCGATGACAATAAAGAGCATTGTGCTGATTTGAAATGCGAAGTTGAGGATAGCTGCAAGCAAAATGTTCTGGCCGCGTGTTCAAAAGGTAAGATGGAGGATATCGACTGTACGGAATATGATATGTTCTGTCGCGAGTATTCTTACAATGATAGAAAGTACGCGGACTGTTTCGATGCCAATGACGAATGCCAGGTTTTGGAAGATGTCAAAATGGCGTGTGCATATAAGAATTCCGTCGGCGAGTTGTCGCTTTGGAAGTGTCTTAAACCTGATAATTCTACGGATCAGAAACTGTATTGGGTAAAGACCAAAGTGGTCAACTGTGAAAATGGATGTAATGAAACAAAGAATGGATGCGGGGACTGAGTCCATAAGTAGACGGCCGTGCAACATTAAACGTCATTAAACTATGACAGGAACATTTCGGGTGATATATTAATTGGAGATTTGAATATGGACTACGGAAAAACACAGGATATGCGCAGCAGTCTGATGGTGAATACGATTATGTACTTTGTGTTCTATGTTGTCGGCGGTATTCTGATATTATTTTCACTCTTGAATGATGAAATATTTGGTGCGCTTGATGTCGTTCCTCCCTCGGGTGGCGTGCTTGGAATGCTTGATGTTTTGGCATTTGGCGGTGGCATAACGATGTGGTGCCTGTCAGAGTTTAAAATCAGCAAAAAGATTGTAAGCCAATATAAACAGCAGTGGATCAAGCCGATATTTGAAAAAAACTGGCATCTGACTGCATACGAGACAGATCCGAATCGGCTTGCATTGGCTATGCGTTTTGCGCTTTGTTCTGACGCATTTTTGCAAAAAGTTGCTCATGTCGAAATGAATGATTATGCCGTGGGATATTATCAAGGCTATAAATGTTTCTTTATGGATTTGCAGCCGGTCAAAAAGGATAACAGTAACTTCAAGGGGCAAATATTTGGCATTCAGCTGGAAAAGGTAAAGTTTGACAACCGCATTACGCTGCGGCCGAGTTCAATTCATAATAAGCATGCCTTCGACAAGCTGCCAATCATGGGCAATTTGGATTTTGCTTCAAAATTTAGTTTTTTTGATCCCTTAAGCGGCTACGATCTTGGCCCGTCCCGTAAGCAGGCGAGCGCGATTGAAAAGTTTCATGGCGACGTTCCGTATCATGGATGGACAAAAATACAGCTCATGGATAAAACCGAAATATCCGCCGCTGGATTTTTTACGAATGATATTGCTAGATTCCTATTGCAATCCAGTTATGGCTATACAGGCATTTCTATATATAAAGACATGGTGTTTCTATTCTTTTCGGAAAATGCAGCATCCAGCGAGGATATTTTTGAATTTCATAAGGGAGATATTTTTAAGTCAGAAGATGTAATGAATCAGCGTATTCATAAAGAATTTGGTGGTTGTATGAATATGTTGATGGATTTCATTGAGGTTTTGAATATCTCCGTACGTAAGGCGGAAGAAACGCCAATTGAACAGGTGACAAATTCCGCCCCGAATGCTCAGGCAACGGCGGTTCCGGCTTAATCATTGTAGTTCAATATCAGTGTTTATGCGGTATTGGAAGCAGCAACAGGTTGTCATCGCGAACCGATGTTTGAGACGAACCTCGGTATTCATGTCCAGCTTGGCTGCGGGAATCATACTTTTAGGATGTCATCAGAAAACGCCGGGTGGGATTGTTGCCATGACGCCGGCACTCGCCGAATGCGTATGGGCGATCGATCCCGGGCCAAATCATCCGTTGGTAGCAGTGAATGATTACACGCAGGACGACCGTGCCGACGGGCTTGTCAAGCTGCCACGCGAAGGCAGTGTCGAACGCATTGTGGCGATGCGCCCGGAAGTCGTGCTCCTTCAGCGCGGCGATGAGCTTTTGGCCGAAAAATTACAAAAAATGCATGTGCCGACGCGCATTTTTCCGATGGATACCGTGGAAGACGTCGAGAATACATTACTCAAACTTGGGCAACAGTTTGATTGCGAGGATAATGCGCGTGATAAAATTCAATCTATTCATGATAAACTGGCAGAAAATGCAAAAAAATATCATATCGGTAAAACACAGCGTACATTGATCATCATTGATCGCATGGATCCGCGACTTCGTTCATTTTATATTGCACAACCCTCATCATTTATTGCCCAGCTCGCGGCAGGGTGCGGTTTCGATGCAATTCCGTTTCGCGAGAACACTCGTGCGTGGAGTCCTCTGGATGCCGAACAGCTCATCGAGTTGAATCCCGATAATATCATATTTCTCGCCTATTCCCCCAGGGATGCCCGCGAAATTGATAAATTGTTTAGAGAAACGTATTCCGAATTGGATGCAGTTCGATATAACCATTTGATCGTGTACGACGATCCTTCGATATCGGTTCCCAGCCCCGACATGGGCATCCGGCAGGAAAAACTCTGCCAGACCGGAAATTTGATAATGAAAAACTCAGTTCAACAGCAAAGGAATTGATGATGAAAGATAATCATTCTTATGTGAAACCAGACAAGCCGGGCGAAGAAGGCGTTGTTCTCGTATTGGTCATTTCGGTGGTCATTCTTTTAGTGGGCCTCATAATTCTGTATAGTTCCTATTCAGACAAATCACAGGCTGAATATTTGGCCAGTATTCAGAACACGACGATTGATAAAATTCGGCAGGATTATGAAGCGCTCGATCAAAAGACAAAATCTTCATCTGAACCAGTTCCTTTAGGTCTATATGAAATTAAAGGAGATGTAAAATCGGAACTCAAGACGCCGCATGGCGGAAATGTAACGATTTATTATATTTATGACAAGATAAGATTATATGAAAAGGAAGAAGAAAATAATCAAGGGTACATGGTTTGTGAAAAGAATCGTCAATTATTGGTAGGAGAGCGGAAAACGACGCAATTTTGGTTAAACGACGGAACCGGTTCGATGGCAATATTGCCCGAGAAGGCGACATTTCATGGCGTCATTGAAGTCGCCGACGAAATTAAAGGCGAATCATTCCGGCCGCAGTTCGGTCATTCTATAAAGTGTCGTGATGAATATATTCGATACGAGGAATCCTATTTGCCGGTGGATAAGCCCATTACAGTCATTGGAACAGTATATGTCAAAAATGAACAATTATATAACAATTATATATGGATAAAGGGGAGTCGTCCGATTTTATTATTTCCGCGAATGATCGCGAGGTCATGGTCAATCAGTTAAATGCCTCATCCGGAAAGTGGACATGGCTTGGCATCAAGTCGGATCGTAGCCATG